>JAOPVF010000107.1 GCA_025963195.1 Mycobacterium sp.
TTGAACATCCACGCCGCCAACAGGCACAGCGGGATGTTGATGATGAACACCCCGCGCCAGATCCCAAGCTGCGAGAAGACGCCGCCCAGCATTGGCCCGACGACCGAGGAAATGGCCCACACACTGGCCAGATAGCCCTGCACTCTGGCGCGTTCGGCCACCGTGTAGATATCCCCGACGATCGTCATCGCCGTGGGTTGGACCGCGCCGGCGCCGAGGCCCTGTATCGCCCGAAAGATGATCAACGCCAGCATGTTCCACGCCGCAGCGCACAGGATCGAACCCATCAGGAACAGCGCGACTCCCAGCAGCAGGATCGGTTTGCGGCCGAAGACGTCGGAGAGCTTCGCGTAGATCGGCGTGGTAACCGCTTGTCCCAGAAGGTATGCGGAGAACAACCAGGGGAACTGGTGGAAGCCGCCCAACTCGCCGACGATGGAGGGAATGGCCGTCGCCAGCACCGTCGAATCGATGGCGACCAGCCCGGTGCTCAGCATGACCGAGATGAGGACTGGTCCGCGCTCCGAACGGAACCCGACCGCGGCCGTTGACGTCGAACTCACTGCGGCGCGTCGATGTCAGGCACGGGTCCGCCTGGGGCGAGCGAAGCGACGGTCGGGTGGACGACTGGGGCGAGCGAAGCGACGGGGGGTACTAGCTGTTTGATGCTGGCCACCAGCGCATCGGGTGTCGTGAGCTCGTAGTCCTGGCCGTTGATGCGCACCGTTGGGGTGTGCTCGACGTTGGTCGCGTCGGCCATGCCCGCCACCATCGCCGTGTAGGTGCCGCTGTTGATGCAATCTGCTGCGGCGTCGCCGGCGCCTGCCTGGCGTGCCATGTCGATCAGCGCGGCGTCGTCGGGAAAGCTCGCCGCCCTTTCGGAGGGCTGATGGGCGTACAGCGCGGTCTTGAAACGCCGGAACGTGTCGATGGACTCGTCGGCCACGCAGTAGGCGGCGGCACCGGCGCGCGACGAGTAGTCCCGGTTCGGCCGGTCGAGGATGGCGACCATGTAGTAGTCGGCCGCAACCGCGCCGGTGTCGATGAGCTTGTCGACCGTCGCACCGAAGGTGTGCTCGAACTTGCGGCAGTACGGACACAGCGAGTCCTCGTACAGAGACAACACCACCGTGGGCTGGCCGTCGGGGTCGGTGATCAAATTGCCCGACGTCACCCGGATCGCCTTGGCGTCGGCGGCCCTGGCGGTCGGGCTGGGGGACGTCATCAGCGCAGCCGTGACGGCCGTCGTCAACACCACCGCGGTCACGGTGGCCCGGGTCAACTGACACAAACGTTTGTTGTTGGGCACGCAACCGAGCCTATCGCCCTTACCTGCGAGGGAATCGACGGGAGCACTCGGTGGCATCCACACTCGTCGTCGAGTAAACCGATTGTCACGAAAGGGATTCCGTCATGACCGACCTGATCACCAACTACCTGGCCTGCTGGAACGAGACCGACGCCCAGGCTCGCCGCGCACTCATAGACCAGCATTGGAGCCGGTCCGCGACCTACGTCGACCCCATGGTCGAGGTCGCTGGGCACGATGACCTGAGCGCCGCGATCGGCGCCGTACACGAGCAATTCCCAGATTTCGTCTTCACGCCGGTTGGCGACGTCGACGCCCACCACGATCAGGCGCGCTTTCAGTGGGGTCTCGGGCCCGCCGACGCCGAGCCCGTCATCATCGGGTTCGACGTCGTCGTCACCGATGCGGACGGACGGTTCCAGCACGTCCTCGGGTTCCTCGACCGCGTTCCCACCTGACCGGGCGGGGCCGCCCGCAGGCGGTCGGGATGGGCGCCAAGAATCCATTGAGAATTCGTCAAGGTGCCCGGCGCAGACTTCCAGACATGACCACGATTCCGCACGTCAGGCAATCGGTGAAGCGCAACCGGCTCGCCGACCTGGCTCCGTTGTTCGACGCGCTGGCCGACGTCGCGATCCGCCGCGACGTACCGGGCCCCGAGTTGCTAGCCAGGGTGGCACAGGCCCGGCCCGCGCTAGCCGCCATCGCCAAGGCTCCCAAGCCGGGCGAGCCCTACTCCCGTTCGATCCTGCGCGTCGACGGCGAGGTCGAGATCATGGTCGCCCGCTGGCGTCCCGGGCACCGTTGCGCGCCGCACGACCACGGCGGGGCGGGCGGATTCGTCGTTGCCGTCGAGGGGACGTTCCAAGAGCGCAGGTTCCGCTGGGAAGGCGCTCGACTGGTGGTCGCCGAGACCATCACGCGGCCCGAGGGCGAAGCGATCGGCATCTCTCCCGAGGACATCCACGACATGGGTGCCGAGGCGGGCGGCCTGAGCCTGCATCTCTACAGCCCGCCGGCACCCGGCATGCGGCTCTTCGACATGGAACGGGCCGAAGTGCTGGAACTGGTCGGCGACTACGGCGCCTGGATTCCCGAAGGCGACCACCCGCGTATCCCGTTTGCCGACGTCGCACCCAAAACCAAGACGGCCCCGGTGATTTGGGTGGCCCACACGACGCACTACCGCGGTGGCTCTGGGGAGTTCGCGGTGGCCGCGGCCACCATGGCCCGCGAGCTCGTCGCCGCCCATCCCGACGCCGAGGCGCTGATCTCCGGGCTGCATCACAAAGCGGACTTCCTCGCCGAGATGGCCCGGTTCACCGGCTCCGGCCGGGTGCTGAACCAGCTGCACCTGATCAGCCATGCCGGGATGTACGGACCGATGTTCGGTTCGACGGACTGGCCCGAGCAGTTCTCGCCGCACGAATGGCGGGCCATGACGATTCCGTTCAGCCCCACCGGGCGGGCGCACTTCCACGCCTGCCGCACGGCGCGCTGGTTTGCGCCCTTCTTCGCCGACGTCTTCGGCGTTCCGGCGTTCGGCAACCACAACTACACCACCGCCTCGGCCCGAAAGGACCACTTCTCCTGGGCCGGTCCCAATCCGACTGCGCGACAAGACCTTTCCTGATCGCCGCGCCCGGCCGAAAATCGCACGGGTGGGCGGGCAGCATCCGCAAGTATCTGGGAACCGCCGCGGAGGCGCCACTGCAGAGCGTTCCCGCCGCGACGAAACCGGAACGCTCCTACGACCGCGTCGCCGAACTCTACGATCGCGCCTACGCCGACATCAGGGTCCGCGACGCCGAGTGGAAGTGGGTGGCCGATCGCGTCGCCGACACCCGCGCGGAGCTCGGCCGTCCCCTGAGGGTGCTGGAGATCGGCTGCGGCAATGGCGCCCTGCTCCGTGCCCTCGACGACGGCGGCGACGTCGACTTCGGGATCGGGCTCGACAGCTCTGCCGGCATGCTCGACCGGGCGCGCAAGCGCAACCATGATCGAGCACCCGGTGCGGGTGCGCGAACTGGGCGTGCTCGCGCGGTCAGCCGTCGCGCATCTGCGAACACGGCGTGCCCGGCCGCGGTTCGCCGCCGACCTCGCTGATCTGACGAGCCATCCC
>JAOPVF010000123.1 GCA_025963195.1 Mycobacterium sp.
CGCGGTGCTGATCCTGCTGCAGCACCTGATGGGCAAGCAGAGTGCGCTGGACTACTTGGGCAAGCTGCAGGCCAACAACGTCGGACCGTCGTCGTCCACCGGCAAGCTGCAGCCGAAGGTGAGCAACGGTGAGCTGCTGGTGGCCAACGGTGACGTGCAGATGAACCTGGGCTCGATCAAGGACGACGGCTCGAAGTTCAACATCTTCATCCCCGCGTCCGCCGACGGCAAGAAGACCACCGTCTCGCTGCCCTACGTGGGTGGTGTCACCAAGGGTGCGCCGCACGCCGACGGGGCCAAGAAGCTGCTGGCGTTCCTGGTGTCCGAAGACGTGCAGAAGACCGTCGCTCCCGACGCGCTCGGCATCCCGGTGCTCGACTCACTCGTCGCGGCGTCGGAAGCAGAGGCTGGCCCGAATACGCCTGCGGGCGTGCTGAAGGGCGTCGACGTGTGGGTGCCGGACTGGAAGGCCGTGCTCGCCGATCTCGACCCCGACGTCGCCGCGTACCAGAAGGTCACCGGTAGCTGAGCATGGCCAGAATCGGGGTCGGTTCGAAAGGGGCGCGGCGCCCGGCCTCTCTGACGGGGGACATCGAGGAGACGATTGCCGAGCCCGACGCTCCGGCCATCACATTCGACCGGGTCGGCGTGGCCTACGGGCGGGGCAAGAAGGCGACCGACGCGCTGATCGACTTCACCCTGCGCGTGGCCTCGGGCGAGACGGTGGCCCTGCTCGGCCCCAGTGGGTCGGGCAAGTCCACCGCGCTCAACGCACTCGCCGGTTTCGTGCGCCCGACGACGGGGGCCGTCCTCCTCGGCGGCCGCGACGTCACCGACCTGCCGCCGGCCAAACGGGGCATCGGGGTGGTGCTGCAGTCCTACGCCCTGTTCCCGCACATGCGGGTCTCCGACAACGTCGCCTTCGGTCTGAAGTCGCAGCGGGTTCCTCGCAGGGACATCACATCTCGCGTCGCAGAGGCCTTGGACATGGTCGGCATGTCGGCGTACGCGAAGCGGTTGCCCCGTGAGCTCTCCGGCGGCCAGCAGCAGCGCATCGCCATCGCCCGTGCGCTGGCCATCCAGCCGAAGGTGCTTCTGCTCGACGAACCGCTCGCCGCACTGGACGCGCAGTTGCGGCACTCCATGCTGGCGGAGCTGCAACGGCTCAAGGAGGCGCTGCCGGACACCGCGATGCTGTACGTCACGCACGACCAGAGCGAGGCGTTGGCCCTTGCCGACCGGATCGTGGTGATGAACAACGCCCGGCTGATGGACGTGGACACCGCAGACAATCTGTGGAAGCGACCGCCGACCAGTTTCACTGCCGCGTTCCTCGGTGGCGCCAACCTGATCCCGTGCACGGTCGGCCGCGTCATCGGCACGTCGGCACTCGTCAGTTTCGCGCGCAAGACGGTCAGCGCGGAGGCGCCGCAACCCGCGGTCGGCAAGATCGAGTGGGCGCCGGAGTCCAAGGCGCTCTTGTGTATTCGGCCGCACGCCCTGCAGATCGTTTCGCTCGGCCACCGAGACGCCGTCCGCGGCACCGTCAATGCGAGTGTGTGGCGCGGCGCCACCACGCGCCTGGTGGTGTCGGTCACCGGACTGCCGGATCAGCTGATCGACATCGACGTGCCGGGCAACACGCAGTTCGAGATCGGCAGCGAGGTCGGCGTGCGGTTCCCGGATCCCTCGGGCGTGCTGGTCCAGGTTTCGGCGTGACGGCGCTACTGGAGCAACCGGCACTCGAGGCGCCCGAGCGGCCCGCGCCGCCGAGGTCCTTCGCCGGGTGGTGGGCAGTGCCGCCGCTGGTGATCGTGCTCATCGCCGCGGTGTACCCGCTCATCAGGGTGTGCCTGGAGTCGCTGACGGCAGGTGACGCGGACAGCGGTTGGTCCAACTGGGCTGGGGTGCTCTCGTCGGAGGCCTTCCTCGACGCGCTCTGGCGCACGGTGGCCATCGCGGCGACGTCGACCGTGGGGTGTCTGATCCTTGGCACCTTCCTGGCCATCGTGCTGGCGTTCGTGTCGTTTCCCGGCTCGCAGCTCGTCGGCCGGCTCATCGACACCGTCCTCGCGCTGCCGTCGTTCCTCATCACACTGGCGTTCACGTTCCTGTACGGCACCGCGGGTGCGGTGAACGCCGCGATCGCCGGCCTCACCGGTGCGGACTCGCCGGTGCTGAACTTCCTCTACACCCCGGCAGGCGTGATCGCGGCGGAGGTCACCTTCTTCACGCCGTTCGTGATCCGGCCTGTGCTGGCGTCGTTCTCGATGCTGCCGAGGGCGCAGCTCGACGTGGCGGCCAGCCTCGGCGCGTCGCCGCTGCGGGTCCTTCGGACGGTGGTCATGCCAGAGGCGTGGCCCGCGCTGATGGCGGGCGGAAGCCTGGTTCTGCTGTTGTCGCTCAACGAGTTCGGCATCGTGCTGTTCACCGGCGCCAAGGGCGTCATCACGCTACCGGTGCTCATCTACACCCGCGGGATCGTGACGTTCGACCTGCCGGGTGCGGCCGTGATCGCCACGGTGCAGATCGCGCTGTCGCTGGCCCTGTACGTGCTCTACCGGGTGGTCTTCGCGCGGGTCATGACGAGTCGAGGAAAGGGCGATACCGATGTTGTTGTGGACCCGGCGAAGTAGGTTGATCCTGATCGGCGTGTTCGCCGTCGTGGTGCTGGTCGTCTTCGTTGCGCCGCTGGCGGCGGTGGTGCTGGCCGGTCTTGCCGGCTCGTGGACCGGTGCTCTCCCTTCGAACCTTGGCTTCAACCACTTCGGCGATGCGCTGTCCGGCGAGAACCTGGCCAGCCTCTCGGTCAGCCTGCAGACCGCGTTCGTCGCCGGTGCGGTAGCGCTGGTACTGGGAACCTGGGCGGCACTGGCCGCACGCGAGGCGCCGGGGTGGCTCAGCCGCATCGTCGACGCCGTGTTCCACCTGCCGATCGCCGTGCCGTCGGTGGCAATCGGCCTCGGCCTGCTCATAGCGTTCAATTCACGGCCGCTCCTGCTTGGCGGCACCCGCTGGATGGTGATCCTTGCGCACACCGTTCTGGTGCTTGCGTTTTCGTTCAGCGCGGTATCGGCCGCCCTCGACCGCCTCGACCCGGCCTACCGCCAGGCAGCGGAATCCCTTGGCGCCGGACCTGTTCGGGTGCTGACCCGGATCACGCTCCCGCTGCTGCTGCCGTCCCTCGGTGCGGCCGCGGGGCTTGCGGTCGCACTGTCGATGGGAGAGCTCGGAGCCACCGTGATGGTCTACCCGGCGACGTGGAAGACGTTGCCCGTCACGGTCTTCGCGCTGACCGATCGGGGCCAGGCGTTCCAGGCCGCGGCCTGCACGGCGATCCTGCTGCTCGTCACGCTGCTGGCACTGGTGCTGCTGGGCCGTATCCGCGGCCGCGCTGCCCTGCGTTAAGTAGCCGAACGCCGGACGTTCGGCGAGCCGGTCAGGCCCCGGGCGCCGGTGCGGGTGGTGGTGGCTCCGGTGGCGGTGGCGGCACCATCCATGGCAGCGTGATCGGCGCCATGCCGGGGATCTCGACGACGCCCGGCTGCTCGGTGGACGTCGGTGGGGGACCGGGAAGGGGAGCCCCCGGCGGTGGCGATCCCGGCGGCGGTGCGGCCGTGGTGACCGTCGTCGGCAAGGCAGCAGGCGGGGTCGTGTAGACCGGAGGCGGTGCGGCGTTGGTCGACGGCGCGGCCGTCGACGGGGCCGACGGCGCACTGCTTGGTGGCGGCGTGTTGGCCGAGGGCGTCTGGGTGCGGGATTCTGCAGGCGCGGGTTCCTCGCGCGGCGGTTCGGACGGTGGGCTCGGCGGTGGCGGGGCGGGTGCCGGTCCGTCGACGAGGGGTTGAACCCTCGTGCTTCCGACCTTCGACGCCCAGCCGCCGTCGGCAGGCGTGCCGATGGAGCACGACACCTGCCGGCTCCCGGCCGCCCAGCTCGCAGGTGACACGGTGTCGTAGTGAACCGCCACGCCGGCGGCTTGCAGCGTCATCGGAGCGAGGTAGGCATCGGCCGTGTGCGTGCACACGTCTGCCAGGAACGCCAGCTGCTCGGACTCTGCGGGAAAGCCGTCGGGGAACCGCTCGGCCAGGTTCGCCGCCCCGGCCACCTCCAAGGCGTGCGGCGACGAACAGTCCGCGGGCATGTCCGTCGATCGACGAGTGGCCACGTCGATGCCGATGCACGTGCCAGGAGGCCACACCCTCGACTGATCGAGCTCGGCGATCTTGCCCTTGAACGGAATCGCCCTTCCCCCGGGACCGAGGAGCTGCAATCCGCAGAGCAGGTTTCGCTCGCTTGCCGGTGTTCCGACGGCGTCGCCCGGCCAGATGACGCTGATGGTGAACCTGCTGGACGGGTCGTACCGGCTGCCGAGATACTCGCGTGCCGCCAGCTGACACGGCTCGCCGAAGTTGTTCATCGGGACCGGCTTGATGACTTCGAACATGTGGTCGCCCGCACACTGGACGAACGACGGTTTGTCCGGTTCGTCGGGCGGCCAGCCCAGGCACGTGCCGCTGTGGGCGTTGCCGAAGACGACGTCGGCGCGGCTCTCGCCGCTGGATGCGGTCCGTTCACGCTGGGGCGTCGAGGTGGCGAGCTGAATGACGCCGCCGAGGATCAGGCCGATCAACGCCAACGTCAGGAGGCCGCGCCGGTTCGCCCTTGCGGTCCGTTGCTGTTCCTCGACGGGTGTCTGCGGGGTGCCAAGCGCGGCCAGCACCGACGCGAGGTCGACGGTCTCTGCGCCGTTGCTCGACGATGGCGACTCGCTCGCCGGGCCGAGTTTGCTAGCCACGATGATCCAGCTTGACACAGTCGAGGGCGTCGTGCCCAGCCACGAGGCCCTTAGTTACTTGACCCGTGGCCGCCCCGTTACTTCGGCAGCGGGCCCATTTCCACCCGAAACTCCACAGCGTGGCGCCGGTAGACAACATCTCAGAGTTGTCGTGTGCCGACGAGGGGCAGAGGTACAGTCGCGCAATGACGGCTCGACCGGACACCCGGTATCCCGTAGCGGCCCCGGCCGCGACATTCCGATCCGGAGCGGCCTGGACCACGCGGGCGCGCTGGTTGATGAAGGCGGGCCCCGCCGACTACATGCTGGCGATGAGCGTCGCGTCCACCTCGCTGCCCGTGATCGGCAAGCACCTGGAGCCCCTCGGCGGCGTGACGGCGATGAGCATCTGGGGTGTGCGGCACATGCCCGACTTCCTGTCCGCCGCGGTGAAGTCGTGGCTCACCCCCGGCATCGGTGAGGTGCGCAAGCTCGAGCGCGACGCCACCAACGCCGTGACCGAGGCTGCCCTGCAGGGAGTCGTCCCCGCGAAGGACCTCGACGTCACCTGGCCCGCGCCCGAGCGCACCCCTCCGGTCTGGAAGGCGTTCGAGCACCGCAAGAACGTCTACCGGTCCTCGGTGCGATACGGCGACAGCCCGGCGCAGCTGCTCGACGTGTGGCGGCGCGAGGAGTTACCCGCCCAACCCGCCCCGGTACTGCTGTTCGTTCCCGGTGGCGCATGGGTGCACGGCAGCAGGCTGCTGCAGGGCTACGCGTTGATGTCGCACCTGGCCGAGATGGGTTGGGTGTGCCTGTCCATCGACTACCGGGTGGCGCCCAATCACCGGTGGCCCCAACACATCACCGACGTCAAGACCGCCATCGCATGGGCGCGCGCCAACGTGGACAAGTTCGGCGGCGACCGTGACTTCGTGACCGTGGCGGGCACCTCCGCCGGCGGACATCTCGCGGCCCTGGCCGGCCTGACCGGAAACGATCCCGAACTCCAAGACGACCTTCCCGAGGGATCCGACACGTCCGTCGACGCCGTCGTCGGCATCTACGGCCGCTACGACTGGGAGGACCGCTCCACCCCCGAGCGGGAACGCTTCGTCGACTTCCTCGAGAAGGTGGTGGTCAAGCGAAGCACCGCGAGGCATGCCGAGATCTTCCGCAAGGCCTCGCCGATCGCCCGCGTGCACGCCGATGCGCCGCCGTTCCTGGTCATCCACGGCAGCGCGGACACCGTCATCCCGGTGCAGCAGGCCCGTGACTTCGTCACCCGACTGCGGGCGGCGTCGCGCGCGCTGGTCGGCTACGTCGAACTGCCGGGTGCGGGCCACGGCTTCGACATGACCGACGGTGCCCGTACCGGCTCGATGGCGACGGCAATCGGCTTGTTCCTCAACGAAGTTCACCGAAAGCGGACGATGGTCGGCGCCAAGCAGGTTATATAGCCTCCGGCAGGAGGTTCAGGCGTGAAGAGGCTTAGCGGGTGGGACGCTGTGCTGCTGTACAGCGAAACCCCGACCGTGCACATGCACACGCTGAAGCTGGCCGTCATCGACGTCTCCGAGTTGAACGGTCGGCAGTTCGGCATCGACGAGTTCCGCAAGGTGATCCACGGCAGGCTCTACAAGCTCGACCCCTTCCGCTACGAACTCGTCGACATCCCCTTCAAGTTCCACCATCCGATGTGGCGTGAGAACTGCGAAGTCGACGTCACCTACCACGTCCGCCCCTATCGGGTGGAGAGTCCGGGTGGGCGGCGCGAGCTGGACGAGGCGGTCGGCAGGATCGCCAGCACACCGCTGGACCGCAGCAGGCCCCTGTGGGAGATGTACTTCATCGAAGGCCTGGCCAACGGCAGGATCGCGGTCCTCGGCAAGATCCACCACGCACTTGCCGACGGCGTGGCATCGGCCAACCTGCTCGCGCGGGGAATGGACCTACAGGCCGGCCCTGATGACCGGGATTCCTACGCAACGGATCCCGCGCCGACCCGGCCGGAACTGGTGCGCACCGCGTTCGGCGACCACCTTCGCCAGATCGGGCGGCTGCCCGGCGTGATGCGGTACACCGCGCAGGGCATGGGACGGGTGCGGAGGAGTTCGAAGAAGTTGTCGCCGGAGCTGACCCGACCGTTCACGCCGCCACCGTCGTTCATGAACCACCGCGTCGACGCGCAGCGCAAGTTCGCCACCGCGACGTTGGCGCTCGCCGACGTCAAGGCGACCGGCAAGAAGTTGGATGCCACCATCAACGACATGGTGCTTGCGATGTCGACAGGGGCGTTGCGTCAGCTCTCGTTGAAGTACGACGGCCACGCCGACCACCCGCTGTTGGCCTCCGTCCCAGTGAGTTTCGACTTTTCGAGGGACCGCATCTCCGGCAATCGCTTCTCCGGCGTCATGATGACGCTTCCGGTGGAACTCTCGGACCCGCTCGAGCAGGTGCAGGCCGTGCATGACGCCGCGGTCGACGCCAAGGACACCCACAACCTGCTCGGGCCCGAACTCGTCTCCCGATGGTCGGCCTACTTTCCACCTGCACCCGTGGAGCGACTGTTCGGATGGCTCGCCGAAAAGGACGGCCAGAACAAGGTGCTCAACATTCCCATCTCCAACGTGCCGGGCCCCCGCGAGCACGGCCGGGTCGGTGGCGCGCTGGTCACCGAGGTCTACTCGGTGGGCCCGCTCACCACCGGCAGTGGCCTGAACATCACCGTGTGGAGCTACGTCGACCAGCTGAACATCTCGGTGCTGTCGGACGGCGCCACGCTCGAAGACCCGCACGAGCTGACTGATGCCATGATCGAGGCGTTCATCGAGATCCGCCGTGCGGCAGGGCTTTCGGAGGAGCTCATCGAGGTAGAGGGCGTCCTATGAACTCGACGCCCGCATTGATCGCGGGTCGATGCCGCAGGATGCGGTAGTGCGCAAGGCGCCCCAGTCCGCGGGTGCTCACCAAGGTCGCGCCGGACCAGACGTCGGCGATCTCCTCGCTCGCGGCGTGCGGACTGTCGGGATCGTCGGGGTCGTGGACGATCAGTAGCGGCGTCGGATCGTCCAGTCGTGTGGCAACTTTGGCGATGTCGGTGTCGAGCAGCGGCATGCCGATTCGTCGGTCGAGACGGCGATGCAGTCCGGCGCGGATGCGGGGGCCGAAGCCGTGACGTTCGGTGAAGAGGTCCAGATACAGCGGGAAGCTGGCCATCGGCGCCAGGAACACCAACCGTTGCACCGGTGTGCCCCACGATGTCGCGAGGGCGGCGGCCTTCGCACCGAGGGAGTGCCCCACGATCGCGTGCGCGGGACCGTGCTCTGCAACGACGGCGCGTACCGCTTCGGCGCACTCCACGATCGTGGTGCGCCCAGGGGCGAGGGCGCCGGGTTCGGACTCGTTGTGACTCGGCAAGTCGAACGCGATGACCCGATGTCCCGCCGCGACGAGCGGTTTGACGAAGACCGCCAGATGAGCGCGCTGGCCACCCCAGCCGTGCACCAGGTACACCGTTGGTCCGGCACCCCAAGACTCCCCGGCGATCCGATGTCCTGACCACGTCGCCTCCAGCGGTTCACCGGGCGAAACACCAGGGGGCATGCGCAAACTCGACTCCATGACGGGCGGCGTGCACCACAGCTCGACGGCCCATCGGGACCCGATCGCAGGCGCGATGTGCTCGAGGATCCCGAACGCTCGGCGCACCCTCGGTGAGACGGGTGGTTCGACGCCGGAGCCCGCCTCGTCGCGGGGTGGTTCGGTATCGCCGGTCATCTACTTGAGCAGGGCCCGCGCCATCACGACGCGTTGAATCTGGTTGGTGCCCTCGTAGATCTGGGTGATCTTGGCATCACGCATGAACCGCTCGACGGGGAAGTCGGTGGTGTAGCCGTAGCCGCAGAACAACTGCACGGCGTCGGTCGTGACCTGCATGGCCACGTCGGCCGCGAAGCACTTCGATGCCGACGCCAGGAACCCCAGTTCGGACTCACCCCGTTCTGCGCGCGGCCGCCGTGTAGACCATAGCTTGAACGCGTCGAACGATGGATTTCCACCCCACGTGGACATGAATCCCCCTCATTGACCTACGAGTTGCGAATGAGCCTTGACAGGGTCCAAATATTTGTCAAATTCGTGGGCTCACCAGCCCGGGATGTCAATTACCTCTGGTGGCCTTCACCCAATCCAGGAAGTGTGCCACCGCCGTGGCGGTGAAGTGACCGTGCGGCGAGCCGAAGAAGTCGAACGCGTGCTGGGCGTGCGGGATCTCGGCATACGCCACCGGGTGCTCCGACACTTCCTTGAGTGCGTCGGCGAACGCGCGCCCCTCCCTGACCGGGATGACTGAGTCGTCCTCGCCGTGCAGCACGAAGAACGGGGGGGCGTCCGAGCGCACCTTGGTGATCGGCGACGCGTCCAGGAACACCTGCTTGTTCTCCACGAAGCGCTTCTTGACGACGAACTTCTGCAGGAATGCGATGAACTCCGGCCGGCCGGAGCCACGGTTGCTGAACCAGTCGTAGCGCCCATAGACCGGAACGGCCGCCACCACCGACGTGTCGGCGTCCTCGAAGCCGGGCTGCCACTGCGGATCGTTCGGCGTCAGGGCCGCCAACGCAGTCAGGTGACCACCCGCCGAACCGCCGGTGATCGCCACGAAGTCCGGGTCGCCACCGTATTCGGCGATGTTCTCCTTGACCCACGCCAACGCACGCTTCACGTCGACGATGTGCGCCGGCCAGGTGTTGCGGGGGCTGACCCGGTACGCCATCGACACGCACACCCAGCCGCGCTCGGCCAGGTGGCTCATCAGCGGGTAGGCCTGCGGGCGGCGCATCCCGATCGCCCACGCGCCGCCGGGCACCTGCAGCAGCACGGGCGCCCGCCCCTCGCGGGGCAGGTCCGCGCGCCGCCACACGTCGGCGACGTTGACCCGGTGCGGTCCGTAGCGGACGGTGCTCGTCTTCTGCACGTACTGCCGCCTGCTCCACGACGTGCGGAGCACACCGCCCGGCCTGCGGCGCCGCTCCTGAGCGACGATCGCCTCGTAGTTCTCGCCGAGCGTGTCGCGCAGCGGATCCTCGAAGCGGGGCTGGGACTGCGCGGCACGCCGGTAGACGAAGCCCAACACACCCCAGCTGAACGCCGTCACGGCCAGCGCGATGCGGCCGCGGGGACCCTTGAAGTCGCCGCGCATGCCGCGCCTGGCCGCGTCGAGCATCGACAACCCGGCCACCACCGGGGCCGCCTCGCCGGTCGGCCAGCCGAACGCGAAGACCGGAAGGGTGACGTATCCCTTGCGACCAAGCGGTTGCACCGCATTGCTGGCGTTCACCAGTTCGGCAATCGCACGGAGCAGCGGATACCGCCTACGCGTCGTCGCCGGCCGTCTGGACAAGTGACTGAAGCTCACGACGAAGGATCTTGCCAGTGCTGCCACGCGGCAACTCCTCGAGCACGGAGATCTCGCGCGGCACCTTGTAGTTCGCCAGGTTCGCCCTGACGTGTGCCTTGAGGGTCCCCGGTGTCGCGGACGCGCCGGCGCCGAGCACGACGAATGCCGCCAATCGTTGGCCGTACTTCTCGTCGTCCACTCCGAGCACCGCGGCCTCGGCGACCTCGGGATGAGCGACCAGCGTCTTCTCCACCTCGATGGGGTAGACGTTCTCGCCGCCGGACACGATCATCTCGTCGTCGCGGCCCACCACGAACAGCCGGCCGGCGTCGTCGAGGTAGCCGACGTCGCCCGAATGCATATAACCGTCGTGAAAGGCTTTACCTTTCTCGGTGGCACCTCCGGTATAGCCGTCGAACTGCGTCGAGTTGCGAACGTAGATGGTGCCCACCTCGCCCGTTGGCCGTTCGTTGAAGTCGGCGTCGAGGATGCGGATGTCGGTGCCCTCGGCCGGCCTGCCCGCGGTGTCGGGGGCGGCGCGCAGGTCGGCGGGGGTCGCGGTGGCGATCATGCCGGCCTCGGTGGCGTTGTAGTTGTTGTAGACGACGTCGCCGAACTGGTCCATGAACTCGATCACGACGTCGGGCCGCATCCTGGACCCCGATGCGGCGGCGAACCGCAGCGAACTGCCGCTGTAGCGCGCGCGGACGTCGTCGGGCAGATCCATGATCCGGTCGAACATGACTGGGACGACGCACAATCCGGTGGCCTGGTGCCGGTCGACGAGGTCGAGGGTGGCCTCGGGGTCGAACTTGCGCCTGGTGACGACGGTGCACGCCATCGATGCGGCGAACGCCAGTTGTGAGAAGCCCCAGGCGTGAAACATCGGCGCGACGATCACCGTCGCCTCACCCGCCCGCCACGGAGTCCGGTCGAGGATCGCCTTGAGCGTCTCGGGTCCACCGCCGGAGTGGCTGGCGCCCTTTGGCGATCCGGTGGTGCCCGACGTCAGCAGGATCACCCGGCTCTTGGTCCTGGTGCGCGGCTGGGCGAGCGAAGCGACGGGGGTTCGCTTGGGTCGGTGCCCCGCCCACGCGTCGATCAGCTTCTCGACGGTGAGGTCAGGGGTTCTTCCCTCGGTCCACGCCACGATCCGCACCGTGCGCGGCCCGTCGGCCAACGCGCGCTCCACGATGGAGGTGAACTCCTCGTCGTAGATGACCACCGAGACATCTTCGCGCTCAACCACTTCCGCCAGGGCGGGGCCTGCAAACGAGGTGTTCAGCAACAGCACGTCTGCGCCGATCCGGTTGGCCGCGATCAGCGCCTCGACGAAGCCGCGGTGGTTGCGGGCCATGATCCCGACGGTTCTGGCTGATCCGCCCCGCAAGTTCTGAAGCGCAGCGGCCAATGCGTCACTGCGCTGGTCGATCTCCCGCCAGGTCAGCGTGCCGAGCTCGTCGACCAGCCCTGGACGGTCGGGGCAGCGCTGCGCCGCACTGGCGAAACCCGAAGTGATGCCCATGTTCTCGCGCGCCATGGCGGCGACGATCCTGACGTACTTATCGGGTCGAAGCGGTGCGATCACACCGGCGCGCACCATCGTCGACAGCAGGCCGACGATGTCGGTCCGAGCCATCAGCCCAGCACGGGAATGCGGCGTTCCCTTGCCAATTCGTCGAGTGCGCGCTGCATGACGTGCCGGACGTGGGCATCGACCTCGTCGACGTCGGGATCTTCACCGAACTGCGCGACGATGTCGATCGGTGCCAACACCTGGGTGACGATCTTGGTGGGCAGCGGCACGTTGACCGGAAGCACTGCCGAAAATCCGAACGGAAAGCCGAACGAGATCGGCAGGATCTTGACCCGCATGAGCCTGTCGAGCCGCGCCGCCTTGGCCAGCCACTCGCCGCGCGACAGGAACAGCTGCGCTTCCTGCCCGCCGATCGACACCGAGGGCACGATCGGCACGCCTGCGTTGAGCGCCGCCCGCACGTAGCCCGTGCGACCGTCGAAGTCGATCTTGCTCTCCGTCAGCGTCGGCCGGTAGACGTCGTAGTCGCCGCCGGGGAAGACGACGACCACCCCACCCGAGCGCAGCGCTTCGTCGGCGTTCTCGTGGTTGGCGGGAATGAACCCGGTCTTGCGGAAGAAGTCGGCCGTCGGCCCGGTGAAGATGATGTCGTGGCTGAGTGTGAAGACCGGCCGGTCGTAGCCGTACTTCTCGTAGAAGCCCGTCGCGAATACCGGAACGTCCATGGCGAACAGGCCGCCGGAGTGGTTGGCCACCACCAGCGCGCCGCCCGGTGGAAAGTCGTCGAGCCCGCGCACCTCGGCGCGGTGGTAGCCCTTGATGAGCGGCCGGATCCAGCCCATCACCCGCTCGGTGAGGCCGGGATCCCACTTGGTGACTTCCGACGGTTCGGTATCGGTCGTGGCCACGGGTCCCCCTGAGGAATTGGACGCAGAGTAATCGGAACTGGAACGTGTTCTAGTTTTGATGGTACCGGGTCGGGTCAAGTCCTCGAAGTCGCCGGTCAGGCTGCTGTGCGCACGGCTGCGGCGGCCGTGCGCGACTAGCGGTCAGATCGAGCCGATGTAGTCCGAGGTGAGGAACTCGGCAGGCGTCTGCGAGTAGGGCGCCGGACGTTGCACGATCACCCAGGCGCCGGTTGCACTCGACTCGATCGAGCCCTGCAGCGTCGTGCTTCCCGTGCCACCCGCATCGGTCTGCAGACTGCCGGTGACGACGCCGGGAGCGCCCGGCGCGCAACCGATCGACCGGCGCGGAGTCTGAATGATTCGGACGTCGTAGCGGGTGTCGGGCTCGGCGGTCGCCAGGTCGACCGTGGCCACGACATTCGGGCCCGACGTGCTCAGCTGAGCAACCCCTCGGGTGTAGCCGTGCGCGCTCACCCACTTCTCCAAGGTGAAGTCGCAGGCCCGGAACTTCCCGATCAAGGGCATCACGGCGGTAGATGCCGGAGCCGCGGAGGCGATCGCGGGGCTCGTCACCAACACACCCGCCGCCGCAGCGACCAATGCCGCTTGCGTCAATTTGCTCATTAGCCCAGCTTCGTCGATTTTCGGTTCGTCGTGCCCCATCTGTATCTGTGGTCACAGCCACGGCCGATATGTATCCCAGGTCACAGCAGCGGACGTTCTTGACCTGAACGACCGTCGAGGTCGCACCATGGATCCATGACGACCGTCGCCTCGGAACTGGATCTGGCTGGGTACCTCGAGCGCGTTCGGTACGGCGGATCGACGGATCCGACGCTGGAGACGCTCCGGGGCCTGGTGACCGCGCACAACCGGTCGATTCCGTTCGAGACTCTCGACCCACTCACGGGGGTGCCGGTCGCCAACCTCGGCCCTGCCGCGCTCACCGACAAGCTGGTGCGCCGCCGTCGCGGTGGCTATTGCTACGAGCACAACGGCCTGATGGGTTACGTGCTGGAGGAATTGGGGTACGGCATCGAGCGTTTCGCCGGCCGGGTGGTCTGGATGAAGGAGCCGGATGCGCCGCTGCCCGCAATGACGCACACCGTGCTGTCGGTGACGGTCCCCGGCGTGGACGGCCAGTTCCTGGTCGACGTCGGATTCGGCGGCCAGACGCTGACCTCGCCTATACGACTGGAGGCCGGCCCCGTACAGCCCACGCGCCACGAGCCGTACCGGTTGGTCGCGACAGGGGAAGAACTGACGCTGCAGGCCCAGGTCCGCGATGAATGGCAGCCGCTCTACCGGTTCACCACCCGGCCGCAACCGCGCATCGATCTGGAGGTCGGGAGTTGGTATGTCTCAACGCATCCCGATTCCTACTTCGTCACCGGTCTGACGGTGGCGCTGGTCACCGACGACGAACGCAGGAACCTGCGCGGCCGGAACCTGGCGATCCACCGCAACGGTGGGACCGAGCGGATCCGGTTCGACACCGCCGCGCAGGTGCTCGACGCGCTGACCGCCCGGTTCGGCATCGATCTCGACGACCTCGGCGACCGGTCCGTCGTCGAGGCCCGCGTCGACGCGGTGCTCGATACCTAGGGCCCACTCTGGAAGTGGCTCGCACCCCGGGAACTATTTTGTGAGCTGAGTCACATTCGTCCGTTGAGCCGTCACATACCAGGCCGCTGCCGGGTCATATGGGCATGAACACTGCATTGCAACGCGGACTGCTCGCCTTCCTGGCCGCCACCGGAGCCCTCACCGGCCTGTGGGCGTACGTGGCGCCGCGCAACTGGTATGACACCTTTCCCGGCATGGGGCTGAGCTGGCTTCCCCAACTCGGCCCGTACAACGAGCACTTCGCCAAGGACGTCGGCGCGATGTTCCTTGGGCTGATGCTCCTGAGCGTGCTGACGTTCATTCACGTCGCGAACACCACGCTCGTCAAGGTCACCGCAGGCACCTGGACGGTCTTCAACCTGTTGCACTTCATCTACCACATGCAGATGCTGGGCATGTACAACACGAGGGACCAGATCCTGAATGTCCTTGTGTTGTCGGTGATCCTGTTGGCCGGTGCGGCGCTCTTCGTCCCTGCCCGCCAACCCGCGAAGGTCATGCAATCCGCGTAGTCGTCGGCATGGTATCGGTCCAGAATCCCAGTTTGTCCGGATGGAGCGCCAAGTGCGCTCACACATATGAGACACCGGAGGGCCGCGATTCGTGATGGGCCGTGGTCTGGATCACCAGCCGATCGACGCGCCAGGTCCCGGCCTACGTACCGACCACCAGATCCCACGGATCGTCGCCCGAGAGGGCCATCCGCCCAAGCCGTCTCGCGTGCTGGCCCGTGGTGCCGTACTCGTCGGCCCAGCTCCTGGCGCGCATGGTGGCCAACCACAGGGGATGCTCGATGGTGGTTCCGATGGCGCCGTGCAACTGGTGGGCAATGGTGGTGACCGGGCCGACCGCGCGGCCCACCGCCACCTTGGCCGCCGTCACCGCGTAGTCGGTCCGGCGGCTGTCGAACCCGAAGTCGGACGCCGCGGCGGTGGCCAAAGCCGTTACTGCCCTTGACCGCTCGATCTCGCCCAACATTCCGGCCAGCGCATGCTGGACGGCCTGGAACTTGCTCAGCGAGCGGCCGAATTGCTGGCGTTCGCCGATGTGCTTCGTCGTGAGGTCGGCGGCCGCCGAGAAGGCTCCGAGGATCTGCACACACCGCGCCCATGCGCCGCGGCGCACGAGTTCGTCGCCGACCGCGCTCGGCAGTCGGACGGCGTCGGCCACCGACAGGTCGAAGGCGATCGCGCCGCGGGGTTCGCCTGCCACGGTGTATGAATCGGCGAACACGCCACCGTCGAGGACCGTGACGAAGGTGGCGTCGTCGCTTAGTACCGCCAGCAGCACGGGGCCCGATCGGGGCCACGGCACGTCGGTGGCCGTGCCGGCGAGCCTGTCGTCGACGGCCCGTGCATTGGCAATCGCGACGGACAGCGGTCCGGTATCCGGTACGTCGAGGTCTGCTTGGGTTGCCAACCAGGCTGCGAGCAGGTCGGTTTCGGCGACCGGCACCGCTGCTGCCCAGCGTGCCAGCCCTTCGAGCGCCACCGCCGATTCCCGAAGACTCGCATCCTGGGCACTGGTAAGCCGAGTCAGTCCGGTCTCCTCGAGCGTGTGCCACAGGTCGGCGTCGAACTGGTCGGGAAGGCCGCGCTGGCCCACCTTGGCGTCGTAGGCACGGCGGCCCACGTCGTCGACGAGACGGCTGAGTTCGTCCCCTGGTGCACTCTGCTGCGTCTCGCGGCTCTTGGCGACGACTCCGCGCAGTACTTCATTGGTGCCGCCGCGGAGCGTGAACAGTGGCGAGTGCACCCGCGCGGTGGCCAGCATGGCGCGGGCGCGTGCGGCATCCTCGACTCCGTCGATCAGGTCGGCGGCGACGTCGACGGACTCCTGCTCGAAGCGGGTGCCGAGGTCCTTCACCATGGCTGCGCGTGCCGCGGCGTCCTGACCGTCGGTCAGCGCCCGCGCCACCGACACCGACATCTGGCGCAGCGAGATCATCCGCCCCACGAGGTCGCCGATCTCTGCGGCGGTCCGGTCGTCGGTATCGCCCTGCCGGGCGAGGCTGCGGATCACGTCGAAAAGCATTGTGGCGGTGGAGAGTATGCGTTCGGGGCCGCTGCGTTCGAAGCCCAGCTCCGCGGTGACCTGATGCCACCCGTCCCCGATGTCACCCAGCACGTCGTCGTCGGACAGCGCGACGTCGTCGAACTGCACTTCGTTGAAGTGGTGCTCACCGTCCATCAGGATGATCGGATCGATGGTCACCCCGGCCGCGTCGGTCGGCACGATGAACTGGCTGAACCCGGCGTGGCGGTGCTCGGGATCTCGCGGGCTGGTTCGGGCCAGCACCACGACCTGATGGGCAAGGTGTGCGCCGCTGGTCCACACCTTGGTGCCGTTCAGCACCCACCCACCGTCGGTGCGCGTGGCCTTGGTCGCAACCGCGGCGAGGTCGGATCCCGCGCCGTGTTCGCTCATGCCGATCGCCGAATACAGTCGGCCCGCCGCGATCAGCGGCAGCAGGCGGCGGCGCTGCTCCTCGGTGCCGTAGGTGAGCAATGCCGGGGCCACCTGCCGGTCGGCGATCCAGTGCGCGCCGACCGGGGCGCCGTGTGCGAGCAGTTCCTCGGTGACGACGTAGCGGTGCAGGTAGCCAGCGCCATCCGCTGGAGCGCGGCCGCCGTACTCGGCGGGGATGGTCAGCCCGACGAACCCGGCGTCGGCGAGGCGCGCGCTGAA
>JAOPVF010000191.1 GCA_025963195.1 Mycobacterium sp.
CGGAAGCCCGCGCGTCCAGCGTGCGCGGAGCGCCCATCTCGATCCACTCCCCTCCCCCAGAGCGTGATCGTAACCGCAGATGGTGCCCCGGTCGCGGGCAATGATTGATTCAGACTCATGCCGGGAAAGGCGCAGCTGGCGGTAGCTAAGCGGTTGGCGCGAGCGCGGATCGCCTCATCGCGATGACGAGCGCAGGCCGTGGGCAGCGGTTGCGGCGGCACGCATCGTCGACCGCCCGTGGCATTGACACCCCGACCGTTGTGCGTGCGATTCTGGGGCGGTGCCGCAGGCTGGCTGCGGTGGGGCTCAATCTGGGTGGCGCTCGTGGAGATACGTGAAATGCGGGCGTTCGTTGCCGTCGTCGAGGCGGGCGGGCCTTCCGCGGCAGCACGTCGCCTGCACATCAGCCAACCGGCCCTGTCCCAGACCATTTCCGGATTGGAGAAGCAGTTCGGGGTTGAGCTGCTGGTGCGCAGCAGCGCCGGGGTGTCGGTTACCCCGGCCGGGATGACCTTGCTTGGCGAAGTGCGTGATCTGATCGCCCGCCATGACCACCTCGAAGCCGCAATGGGGAAGTACTCGCCGGGCAACGGAAGTCTCTTGCGCATCGGCATTCCCCTGGAATTGCCGCCCGACACGCTCAGCCCCGGCCTTGCCGTCCTGGCCACCGAGTTCCCCGCTACCCAGGTGCAGGTTCGTCATCTGTCCACCGCCGAGCAGACCGCCGCCCTGCGGTCGCGCGAACTCGACCTCGCACTGGTGCGAGAGAGACCCGCCGCCCCCGACGTCGACGTCCTCCTGGTCGTCGAGGAGTATCTCGGAGTGTTGCTCGCCGTCGACGAAGCGATCAAACGTGAAGTGCCCGAGGGTATCCGGCTCGAGTCGTTGATCGGGTTGCAGTGGCTGGGCTTCCCTCGCGATGGAAGCCCCGGCCTGGTACGACGAGTTGACGGCGACCATGCGCAGCCACGGAATCGACGTCGGGCCGGAGAGCTTGCACCGGGAAAGCCTGATCGCGGAAATCAAGGTGCCGGCCATCAGTGCCGGGGGCAGATTCGCGCTGGCTCCTGCCAGTTATTCGACCCGGATTCCTGAGTCGGTGCGGTGGTTACCGCTCATCGGTCACCCACTACGGCGGCGGACTTGGGCGGCCTGGTCGGCCGCGTCCCGGCGCCGCGATCTGGCCCACCTGATCGCCTCCATCGACGCAGTTCGACCCGCATAGCTCATACCGCGGTGGCGCCGCCGTCGACGTGCAACGTCGAGCCGGTCACATAGCTCGCCCGCCGCGAGGCGAGGAAGAGCACCGCCCTCGGCGATCTCCTCAGCGCGCGCGGTGCGGCCAAGGGGCAGGGTCTTCGCGATGTCCTCGATGCTTTCGCCCCATTCCGCCAACACCCCGTCAGTGCGCGTGGGGCCAGGCGACACACTGTTGACCCGCACTCCGCGCGAACCGAACTCGGCGGCCCACGTACGGGTCAGCGACGACAACGCCGATTTCGACGCGCTGTATCCCGACGCGCCGGGAATCCCCTTGAATGCCGCCAAGGTGGTGACGTTGACGATGCTGCCCCTGCCACGTTCGAGCATCCCCGGCACCAATGCGGCAACCAGGAAGTAGGCACCACGAACGTTGGTGTCGAAGATGGTCTCGAACGAGGTGACGTTCTGGTCCACCGTCGGTGCGACGGGGAAGCTGCCCGCGTTGTTGACGATGATGTCGACCGGACCTAGCTGCGCGACAAGCGATTTGACCGACTCTAGATCGCTGAGGTCTGCCGGTAGGAATCGGACGTCGCCGCCGATATCGGCGACCGCCTTCTCACCGCGGGCGGTGTCGCGGCCGGTGATGACGACCTGCGCACCCTCCCGCACCATCAGACGTGCTGACTCCAGGCCGATACCCGCCGTGCCACCGGTGATCAATGCGATGTGATTCGTGAGTTCCATGTCCCGTGCAACTGCCACCATCCACGACTCCGTCCCGAGCCGCATTCGCATCGCCGATGGCAGCCATAAGCGGCACCGGCGGACTCGTCGCGATGATTCGGGCCGCGTAATTCACCGTAAGGCAAATGGCCGTGGCGACCGCAAAGGTCGGCACCTTTACTTCTGTTCATTGCATTTCCGCAAACAGCACGGGCCAGAAATCGTGTTCGGAAAGACAAATTGCGAGCCACCTGGAAATGCCGCTAGCGAACTCGATTGCCTCGCTCTGCGGTGCACTCCATCGACTTGGGACTGGCCCTTTTCCTTCGTGGCTCCGGCTCGGGATATGTAATGGCTATCGTCTTATGACCATCCAAAAATGATGCGATCGCTACACCGAATGGGCGCCCATTGACGCACTCTTGACGAGGCGACCTAGGCGCCAGGTGGCCCTGCCGAACGAAGACCGTAAAGGACTCGGGCGGCGGCGTAAAGAAAACGTCAAGGGACGAGGAGGCCTGCTCAGGCGGGTCTAGCTTCGGAGCTGGCCCTCATCGCAGCGGCCCGGCGGAGGCTGTCTCGACCGACACCCGAGCGCCCGCAGGTTTCAGTGAACGGAGACGAGATGTCCGTAGTGGTGTTCATCGTGCTGACGGTGGCGATCTTCGCCCTGCTCGGTCTGGTGCAAAAGTTGGTCGAACGGCTGTGAGCTACGAAAACATCATCGGCCTGGTGCTGGCGAGTCTCGTCGGGCTATTCCTCTTCGCCGCCCTGTTCTTCCCCGAGAGGTTCTAGTGAGTACTACGACGGCGGGGATCCTGTTCCTCGTTCTTCTGATCGTCGCGCTGGTGGCGGTACACAAGCCCCTTGGCGACTACATGTACCGGGTGTACAGCTCCGAAAAGCACTCCCGTGTCGAGAGCGTCATCTACCGGCTGATCGGGGCCGACCCGAAATCGGAGCAGACCTGGGGCGCCTACGCCCGCAGCGTGCTGGCCTTCTCCGCCATCGGCGTCCTGTTCCTGTTCATCTTCCAGCTGGTGCAGGGCAAGCTGCCGCTGCACCTCAACGACCCCGCCACTCCGATGACGCCGGCGCTGGCATGGAACACCGCCATCAGCTTCGTCACGAATACCAACTGGCAGGCTTACTCCGGCGAGTCGACCCAGGGCCATCTGGTGCAGATGGCGGGTCTTGCCGTGCAGAACTTCGTCTCGGCCGCGGTCGGCATGGCGGTGGCGATCGCGTTCGTTCGCGGCTTCGCACGCCGCCGCAACGGTGAGCTCGGCAACTTCTGGGTCGACCTGGTCCGCGGCACCATTCGCATCCTGCTGCCCATCTCGGTGGTTGCGGCCATCATCCTGATCGCCGGCGGCGCGATCCAGAACTTCCACCTGCACGACCAGGTCGTCAACACCCTTGCCGGCGGTCAGCAGACCATCACCGGTGGTCCCGTCGCCAGCCAGGAGGCCATCAAGGAACTCGGCACCAACGGTGGCGGCTTCTTCAACGCCAACTCCGCGCATCCGTTCGAGAACCCGACCGCCTGGACGAACTGGATCGAGATCTTCCTGCTACTGGTCATCAGCTTCTCGCTGCCGCGCACCTTCGGCCGGATGGTGGACAGCAAGAAGCAGGGCTACGCCATCGCCGCGGTCATGGGCGTCCTTGCCACCGTGAGCGTCTCGCTGATCATGCTCTTCCAGCTGCAACACCACGGCACCGTCCCCACCGCGATCGGTGCGGCGACCGAAGGTGTCGAGCAGCGGTTCGG
>JAOPVF010000193.1 GCA_025963195.1 Mycobacterium sp.
GAAAGCAGCGCGCGCTCGCGCAGGTAGCTTCAGTGAGTCCATAGCCTTCGACGAGCGGAATCCCGGTGTGCGACTCGAAATCCTTGCGCACCACCGCGGGAAGCGCCGAGGCGCCCACCAACGCGTACCGCAGACTGGTGATGTCGGCGTCGACCGGGCATTGCGTCAGGACCGCGTAGAACGTTGGGGACTGCGCTCATCGCGGCGATCCCGTTCTGCTGCACGATCTTCCAGTAGTTCGCGTAGAAGGCCGGGTCGCGGTAGCCCAGCGGTCCCGCCCAGACCACCTGCTGACCGCGCAGGACCGGTGACAACAACGTCACCACCAGAGCGTTGACGTGAAAAAGTGGCAGTGCGGCGAACAGCACCCAGTGCTCGTCGAGAAGAGAGTTGGCCGCAATCATCCACGCATCGGTGACTTCGTTCGCGTGGGTGTGGGCGGCAGGCTTCGGCTTGCCAGTCGTGCCGCCGGTGTCGAAGAGCGCCGCGATGTCCTCGGCTGCGGGCGGTTGACCGAGAAAGGCGGAGCCATCGTGCTTCTCGGCGAGATCGCCGAAGTAGGCGACGGTGGTGCCGTTCGCACCAGGTGTCGGTGTGACGGTGGCGTGGCCACCGGTGGGCCGAAGCAGCAGCACCTTGTCGACGCAGCCGGTGTCGATCAGGTGCTGCGCCGTGTCCCACGTGGTGGCGTCCAACTCGGGGGCGGCCGTGATCAGAATCCGTGAGCCGGCGCGCCGGACCAGTTCGGCGATGTGATCGCGTGACAGCGCGCCGTTGATGGGCGCCGCAATGCCCGCGGGCTGTGCGGCCAGGGTGGCGGTGATCAACTCGTCGCAGTTGGGGGAGATGAGCGTGACGGCATCGTCGCGCCGGACACCCCAAGTCGTACAACGCGTTCGCCGCCCTGTGCACGTCGGCGAGCAGCTCGCCGAAGGTGCGGCAGCTCGGTTCGATCCAGCGGGTGGCGTCCGGTAGCACCGTCACCGCTCGTCGGTCCGGCCATAGCGTGGCCGCACGGCACAGCAGCCCGTACGTGGATTCGGGAAGCCCGCGGTCGGCCAACGGAATCGACTCGATGGCCTCGACGTCACCCGGTGTGGCGTAGACCGGCCACAGCGCATCAGCCGTCATGCGTACCTTACCGGCGTGCGCTGCGTGCCGAGGTCGATGGCGCCGTCGTCAGTCGCCACGGACAGCTCGACCACGTCGCCGTTCTTCAGGTACTTCTGGTTGTTGGCCTGGCTCTTGAAGAATGCCTTCCACTTGATTCCAGGCGGGAGCAGCGCGCTGATCGTCTGGATCGCCTTCGGCGGGGCGCTGAGTGCGGTACCCACGGGTGTGCCCGTCAAGATGAGATCGCCGGCATCGAGGTTCTGAAATCGTGTGAGCGATTGCAGCGCCTGCAGCGGCGTGTAGATCATGTCGCCTTCGACGAGCATGTCCTGGCGCAGCTCGCCGCTGACTCGCGTCTGCAGGCGCAGGTCGCCGAAACGCTCGAGCTCGTCGGCGTCGAGCAGCACCAGCGCGGGGCCGACCGGGGTGAAGGTCGGGTACGACTTGGCCTCGTAGAACTGCGTTTGCGGTAGTTGAACGTCGCGTGCCGAGACGTCGTTGGTGACGACCAGGCCGGCGACGTAGTCGGCCAGGTTCGCCTCGGTGATGTGCGTGCCCACCGGGACGGTGCGGCCGATCACCAGGCCGATCTCGACCTCGTAGTCCATGAACTTGACGTACTGGGGCTTGACGATGTCGGCGAAGGGTCCGCTGATCGACGCCGATGCCTTGCGAAAGAAGGTGAGCGGGATGGTCTTTGGGTCCATTCCAGCGTCTTCGACATGTGAGACGAAGTTCGTCATCTGTGCGACGACGCGGCAGGGCGCCGTCACGGGGGAGAGCAGGTCGAGACCATCGACCGGCACCGTGTCGGCGCCGTGTACGGCGGTCTCGATGGCTGCCCGGTCGGACAACAGGCCACCCGTCGTGGTTGCAGCGGTCTCGATCTTGGCTGCACCGGTCGGGGTTTGGACCCACCAGTCGTTGGCTGTACGAAGAACGGAGATCGTCACGAGCTTGCTGCTTTCAGTAGGCCGATGAGGCGGTTGACGTCGAATTCGTTGTCGCCACGTAGTGCGGAGACGAGCGACCGCGCTTCGTGGGGAAGCGCCTTGGGATTCGTGCCGAGGAAGTCCTTGGTAATCGGCGGTCCCCATTGGGCCAGCCCGGAGGAGGTGAACGGGGCCCAGCCCGGCTCGAGCGTCGAGTCGAACATGTCACCGTCGGCGAAGTGCTCGACCATGAACCCGTCCGGGTCGCGCCAGTAATCGAACAGCTGGCTGCCCTGGATGTGACGGCCGATACCCCACGATCGGAAATATCCACGGTCCCTGAGGTATTCACCGCCAGCAGCGAGAGCGTCGAGATCGCACACCTGGTAGGCGGAATGCACGTACCGGTTCTGTGGCCCTAGCGCGAGTGCCAGCGTGTGATGGTCGGCTGGTGTCGTACCGCGGTCGCAGCGGATGAAGCTCATCGCCGGTCCGCGGTCGCGCTGGCCGGGGAAGAAGAGGAAGTCGCTGACGATCATGCCCAGATTGTCGAGATACCAGTTCAGCGTCTCGAGGTACTTCGTGGTCTGCAGGACGAGGTGCCCCAGCCGCTGCACCTTCGTCGGTTCTCGGGGCGGTCGTTGCATGGCATTCACCCGCCGGAGTTCATGCCCGAGGTTGAATGTGTGTGCCGTCTGGGAGGGCAAGGATTCCAGTGGATGTATGCCGGCGACGACATGCACCGGTAGCCCGCTGGGGTCGACCAGATCGACGGCCAACCCGCCGATCTCCTCGGGCAGTGGCCTGACCCCGACATCGGTTGCCTCGGCCAACCGCAGCACGTCTCGCCCGTCTTGGGCTTCGTAGGTGGCGCCGAGGAACCGGGTGCCGGAGCCGCGCCGAACGATCACACACGGTGCGCCTGTGTCGGTGCCGCGCAACAGGAGGTTGCTTCCGGTCCTCAGTACGGTGCTGAAACCGAACGCGTGCGCGAACACTTCGGCGCGCACTAGGTCGGGCTTCTCGAATTCCAGCCACGCGATGTCGCGGACCTTGATCACCGGATTTCGCGATCTCCCGGGGTGCTCTCCCTTGCGGGCGCCGAGATCACTGTGCAGGTCGTTGTGTGCCCCGAGCAGGTCGTCCATACCACGCCCTCCTTTCTATATGACGAAATCGTCACATACGACGCTCTGCTCAGTCAAGAGTATCTGAGGAAATCCTCAAGACTGACACTTGCTATCGTTCTCCTGGTTGGCGAACCGCAGGACCCGGTGAAGCGGCTCGGTCTAGAGGTTGGCAACCGCAATTCCCGTGAGGCTGGATCCGAGGTTGACGAGCTTGCGGTCGGTTCCCTCGGCGAGGTCGATGACGCGGATCGATCCACCAAGGTCGCTGACGTAGAACGTGACGTCATCGGCGGTGGCGAGTCCGATGGCTTCGTCGTAGCCGCGCGAGCAGATCTGCGGCGATCCCACTTGGGGTTTCACGCGAGCACGGTTGACGGTATTGCCGAGCGGTTGGGCTCCGCGATCCGTCCACATCAGGTGCCCGTCGTTCGCGAGATGCAGGTCGATCGGCTCTGGCAATGCGTCCCACAGTGTTTCGATGTCATCGCGGTCGGACGCGAAGTAGCCGCGAGGGATGTCGATCGGCGCGCGAAGGATGCGACCTTGGCCGGCATCGGGCGGGCCCTTCTGGGACCAATAGATCATGCGCTGCGTGGTGTCGACGGCGATGCCGACGCAGTGGTTTCGCGCGTCGTGGCCGTCATTGCCTTCCCCAGTGACGACCAGCGCCTCGACGTTCGACCCGTTCAGATCGCAACGCAGCACCTGCATGCCTTCGCGGTCGCACCAATACAACTTCTTCTCGGCGAAGTCGGCAGTGAGCTGCTTGCCGGTGGTGAAAGTTCCCCGGGGAACCACCGTGTGGCGATTGCGGCCGTCGAAGTCGACTCGTTCGATTGATCCGTTGCGCGTGAAGAACATTGGCTCACCGGTGAATGCGCCGCCGTCGCGCTTGCCCATGTTCGTCCAATAGACGTGACCGTTGTGATGGTCGACGACGATGCCGTCGGGCATCTCGGCAAGATCGGCGACGACGGTGCGGACGTGTGAACCGTCAAGCGCCACGGCCTGCATGAGCCGCAGTCGCAGGTTGAGCACCAAGAGCTCGGTCATGTGCAGCGACACTGTGAAACTCCTAGGCGCGCGGTGAGTTTGGGACTGGGGCATCGTCGAACTGCATGGGCAGCACCCGCCCGAGTCTACGCCATTAAATGGACAGGCAACAATATAAATATGGTGAGCTCCTGTGGCAGGATTGCGCGATGGCGAAGACCCAGGCGAAGGAGCGGCCACGCGGCCGGCCCAAGGCGGCCGACAGCCTGCCCGTCGACGTGATCCTCGCCGTCGCGCTCAAGCAGTTCGCGGTCCTCGGTTATGACGGGGCGTCGCTACGGACGATCAACCGCGAACTGGGAGTCAGTCACAACCTGATCTATCAGCGGTTCGGTACCAAGGAAGACTTGTGGCGGGCGGCAGTCGACTACGGATTCGGTGGCCTGATCAACGAACTCCACGCCGCCTTCGATCCCACGATCAGCGAACCTCTCGAGCAGTTGCGCCTGTCGATCCGGCAGTTCCTCGTCTACTCCGCCGCCCACCCCGAGCTGCTCTCGCTGATGAACAACGAAGGTCGCCAGGACACCGAGCGGCTGCGGTACGTCTACGAGACCTACGTCGAGCCGTCACAGCGACCGATCGTTCGGCTGCTGCACCACCTCGCCGAAGACGGCACGATCCGGCCGATCTCCCACCGCGCGTTCTTCTTCCTGGTGACCCATGGGGGCGCCGCTCCATTCAGCCTCGTGTCGCTGGCGACGCTGCTCGATCCCACACCCCCGAACGACCCGGCCGGCATCGAACGGCAGGCCGACCTGGTGTCCACCGTGATCATCGAGGGTCTGCGCCTTGCACCCGCGCCGTAGCTCCTGCGCGCAAACCCATTGAACGCTCTCAGGTGGCATCTCGCGCCGACGAGATATTGTTTGCCAGCGTGTCACTTGAGTAGCGCGTCGATCGCTGTTTACCGGCGGTAAGGCGCATGTGACTAGTGGCTGAAACGACGTTGCCGCAGCGGACGATCAGCTCGACGAAGTGGACGGCATTGCCTTGGTCAGAGCAATCCTGGATTCGCGAGCGTCAACTCGTTGCGCGACGTCGGTTACCGCTATGGTTTATCCGGATCGACGACGAGAGGAACGAGATACGTGAAGGACCGACCCGACGCCGCGGATCCCGAAGACATCGCCAGAAAGCTTGCGGCTGCTCCTGGACTGAAGGTGCCACCCCAAGCGGAATGGATTCTGGATTCCGACGGCCGGATCAAGGACATGATCTGGCCGGGGATGACCTTTGCCCGCAAGCTGCGCAACTTCATCGGGATGGTCACGTTCAACATGATCGTCACCTACATCCCGTCGCACTTCATCCGGCAGAACTTCCTGCGGTTGTTCGGCGCCACCATCGGCAAGGGTTCGTCGATCATGCGGGGCACCACCGTCTACGACGTGGAGTTCTTGACGATCGGCAACGACTCGGCGATCGGCTTCCGGTGCTTTCTCGATTCGCGTGGCGGGATCTACATCGGGGACAACGTCTCGATCGCCAGCGATACCCAGATCCTTGGCGGTGGCCACGACATCAACCACCCCGACTTTCCTCCCGTTCCCATTCCGACGGTCATCGAGGATTACGCCTGGATCGCCAGTCGCGCGATGATCCTTCCGTGCCACATTCACCGCGGTGCGGTGGTGGCCGCACAATCGGTGGTCAACAAGGACGTCGCGGAACTCGACGTCGTTGGTGGCATACCTGCCAAGGTGATCGGGAAGCGCGATCCCGGCGCACTGCAGTACAGCGGCCACTTCCGGATGCCTCTCTTCTGATGATCGATCGTCAGCGCCGCAGTGTCTGAGGCGCCCAGACCGGAGGACGGGGCGCTCAAGAAGAGCAACGTCGGCAAGACCCTGGTCGCCATGATCTGGATGTACGGCGGCCGCGGCGTCGGCATGTTGTGGACTCTGGCGCTGGTAGGGCGCCTCGGAGTCGCCAACTACGGCTTGTACGGCATGGGTTTCGCGCTGTCCGCGGTGGTGGGGCCCCCGCTGGATCAGCCGTTCATGGTCCGCGCGATGCGCGAATCCAAGGACCGCTTCGTGGCCGAGCGCACCTCGCGCTACCTGCTCGGGGCGGCGTTGACGGCGACCGGGATTGCGCTCGTCGACGTGAACTACGTCGCGTGGTTTGGGCTCGTCGTCGCGGGTGGCGAGATGGCGTGCAACGCGTGGATGAGCCCCGCCGTCCGCGATGGTCATCCCGAGCGCTTCTGGCGAGTCGACACCATTCGTCGGATCGTCAGCGTCGCGTTGGCCTGCGCCTACCTGTTCGGCGCACCCCATCCGACCCTGGCCGTCGCGACCATGATCTATTGCGCGCAGTACGTGGTCGTCTTCATCCTCGGCGGCATCCAAATACTGGGCCATCGCCCGGGTATCCCGGGGCCGCCCAAGGTGATTGCGGCCCTGATGGGCGAAATGCTGGGGATGTGCCTCTATCTCCAGGGCGACGTCCTGCTGCTGGGTTTCCTCACCAATCACACGACCGTCGGCTACTACACACTGACGGTGACGGTGACGGTCGCACTTGCCGCGGTCGGCCAGGCCTACGGGACGACCTTCCACGAGCCGCTGCGGCTCAGTGGCGGCGACCTGTCGGCCGGTCCATCGGTGCGCAACATGCTGATCATCGGTGGGGGCACCGGGTTGCTAGTGGCCATCACCGGGGTCGCCCTGCTGATCTCACCCGCGCCCACCGAGCTGGCTGTGGCGATGCTCATCATGTCCGTCTTCTGCGCCATGCGCACGATCATCTCGATCCTGTCGGTGATCCTCTACGCGCAACGACGCGACGTCATCCGGCTGGTCGCCAACCTCGGGCTGGTACCGGTCAAGCTGGGTCTGGTCGCTCTACTGGCCTTCGCCGGAGCAATCGGCGCGTCGATCGCCACCGTCATCACGGACGCGATAATCCTCGCGATCTACGTGACGGCGATCTATCGGCGGAAGGCAAAGCCCGACAACGACGGGACCGTCGCGGCGAACGCCGAACCGTAAGTCGTTCGGCAGAAGGCTAATTCAGCACGTAGTGGTGCGAGGGAACGGTCACCAAGCCACCGTTGACCTCCGTGGCGTTCCTCGGCGCGTCCGGTGATCGACGGGACCGATCCACGTAGACCAGGAAAGCCATGAAGATGCTGAACGCCGCCGCGCTCTGAGGGATGTCCACGACGGGATGGTCGAGGTTCAATGCGATGACACAGAATCCGATGAAGACGCCACCGTAGATGGCGGCCGGGAATGAGTCCGAACGCAATGCCCGCCAACCCATGACGCAGCCCATGACGAGGACCGCGAGGAAGATCAGCCCGACGATGATCCCCGCGCGATAAATGGCGATCAGCGGAGAGTTGGAGACGTAGTTCAGCTGAAAGG
>JAOPVF010000201.1 GCA_025963195.1 Mycobacterium sp.
GCGGCGACGGCGGCCAGGTCGGCGTCGACGCGGGCCAGGATGTCGGGGTCCTCGATGAGTTGGGTGCGCCAGCTGATGGTGTGGGCCAACCGGGCGGCCAGGGTTCCCTCGGCGACCAGTTTGGCGACCAACGGCAGCCGGTGGCGCAGGGCCAGGCCTTGGTGCATCTGGGTGGACGCGGCGCGGTGACCGATGCCACTGGCGGCGGCGATCTCGGCGGCCGCGCTGTCCCACCCATCGCAGGCCCACAGTTGGCGCTCGTCTGCGTGTTCGGCGGCGCAACGCCGTGTGGTGAGTTCGGCGATGGCGGCCATCCGGTGATGGGCCACGGTGGCCTCGGCACGCGTCCAGCCGATGATGGCATCGACCAACGCCACGTCATCGACATGCGACACGTCATCGCCCTGGGCCAATTCCTCGAACACGCCTCCCACCATGCTCACAGACCCAGACACTCGTGCCCGCAGACCCAGACATCCAACCGACCCACAACCCCGGGCTGTGGACGAATCCCTGACTGTGCACAACCCCACCCAACACCGTCGCCGAAGGCCCGCCTTGTCGGTGCAGCATGGAACTGGGCGCCCGACGGCACGCTGCTCGAACTCCCATTAGGTCAGGGCAGACTCGGCCAGGCTGGCGACCGCATCGGCCAGCACGTCGGGTTCCACTCCTGCGGCGGCCAGCGAATCGAGACCGCGCAGCGTGGCCAGCAGGTGGCGGGCGGTCTTCCTGGGATCGCGTGTGGCTGTGATGGAACCGGCCCGCTGGCCCGCAACGACACTGTCGAACAGAAGGTTCTCCAGCTGGTCGAGGGTGCGGCGTGCCAGGGTCTGCACCTCGTGGTCGAGTGCAGCGAGCTCTGCCGTCGCCTTCGTCAGGAAACACCCCTGCGGGACGGTCGCGGAGGTGCCGGTGCCCGCGATTCCGTCGAACAGGGAGCGGAGCCGTTCGACGGCCGTCTGGTCAGGGCCGTCCAGATGGGCGGCGACCTGCGCGACGACGTCGTCGCAGTAGCTCTCGAAGGTGCGCAGATAGAGCGTGTGCTTGTCGTTGAACGCGTTGTAGATGCTGCCCTTGCTCAGGCCAGTCGCGTTGACCAGGTCGTCCAGGCTGGTCGCGGCGTATCCGAACGACCAGAACTGGTCTCGCGCGGATTCGACGACAGCGGTTTCGTCGAAGGCTCTTGGACGTGCCACTGTCCAAGAATAGCAGTTTTGGACCGTTTGGTGTAAAACTGTTATGGAACGAACGGTCGCAAATAACCAAGGAGAGCGTGATGGGACAACTCGACGGCAAGACGGCACTGGTGACGGGCGCAAGCGCCGGGATCGGCTTCGCGACCGCGCGACGATTCGTGGCTGAGGGTGCGCGGGTCTTCATCACGGGCAGGCGGACGGATGCGCTCGTTGCGGCGGCAGAGCAGCTGGGCGAGCTGGCAATCCCCGTGCCTGGCGACGTCTCCGACTCAACGGATCGGGACCGGCTGTTCGACGAAGTGCGCGCCAACGGGGCGGGTCTCGACGTGGTGTTCGCGAATGCCGGCATCGGCGAACTCGCCACCATCGACGACGTCACCCCGGAGGTCCTCGAACACATCTTCGCCGTCAACGTGGGCGGGACTGTATTCACGGTGCAAAAGGCGCTTCCGCTACTGAATACGGGGGCGAGCATCGTGGTGAACGGATCCAGCTCGGCTTATCGGGGTACGCCCGGCTTCGGCGTGTACTCGGCGACCAAGGCCGCATTGCGCCAGTTCGTCCGGGTGTGGGCAGCCGAGCTGGCCCCTCGCGGAGTGCGGGTGAACATCGTCGTTCCCGGTCCGACCGACACTCCGGGACTTCGTGGGATCGCACAGGGGGAGTTCCTGCAATCCGCCGCGGCTTCGACTGCCCTTGGTCGCCTCGGTGACCCCGACGAGGTCGCCGCGGTGGTCCTGTTCCTGTCCACGGCGCAGGCCAGCATCATGACCGGCAGCGAGCTATTCGCCGACGGCGGTGAAGTCCAGGTCTACGCCTGACGGGTGCCTGCGCGCCAAATAACTATTTGCCGCATATCATGGGTGCGTGGCTCCTACCGACACCGCATCAGAACGCCGACCACGCGGACGTCCGCGCGCCGAGGAGTCGCCCGCTTCGCTTGACGAGATCTTCGAAGTCGCCTTGCGGGCGTTCGCAACTCAGGGCTACGACGGCGTCGTGCTGCGCACGCTCAACCGCGAGCTGGGCGGTAGTCACAATCTGCTCAACGGTCGGTTCGGGTCGAAGGAGGCGCTCTGGTACGCCACCGTGGACTGGGCGTTTCAGCCTCTGGTGATGCGGTTGGCGACGGCCTTCGACCCCACCCTGACCGATCCGCTGGAACAGCTGCGAATCACCATGCGCACCTTCTTGATCTATTCGGCGGAACGTCCCGCACTGAACGGGCTGATGAACATCGAAGGCCGCCTGGACACCGAGCGGCTGACCTACCTCTACGACACCTACATCGGCCCGTCGCTGGCGCCCGTGGACCGGCTGCTCAAGTTCCTTGCCGACTCCGGCCGGATTCGCCCGATCAGCCTGCGCACGCTTCACTTCCTGCTGGCCCACGGCGCGGCGGCCCCCTACACGCTGGACGCGCTGGCCCGTCATTTCGACGACGTAGATCCGTTGGATCCCAAGGAGATCGAGGCCCACGCCGACCTGACGGCGGACTTGTTGATCCGGGCCATCGAAGTCAACGACCCTCCGCCGGAGAAGCCCAAGAAGTCCCGTCGCGGCATGTGAGCTCGGCGGTGCCGCGTCGCCGATGAACACTCACCCGACGGAGGTTTCGGCGACGACCAGATTCTCGATCGCCCCGATGCCCTCGATCTCGATGCGCACGCTTTGGCCGGGGTGCAGCATGCGGCCGCTGAACAGGCCCACACCGCCTGGGGTTCCGGTCGCGACCAGGTCGCCGGGTTCCAGCGTGCACACCTTCGACAGTGCCGAGACCATGTCGGCGATCCCGGTGATCATCTCTGCGGTCGAGCCGTCTTGGCGCAGTTCCCCGTCCACCCAGGTACGGATCCTGGCGTCGTCGGGGTTGAGTTCGTCGGGGGTGACGATCCACGGTCCGATGGGCCCGTGCGTGTCGAAGCTCTTGCCTGGCCACATGGTTGGGGTGTCCTGCTGCCAGTCACGCACCGACACGTCGTTGCCGACGGTGTATCCGGCGACCGCGGCGAGCGCGGTAGCGGAGTCGGCGCGACGCAGGCGTCGACCGATTACGGCGACCAGCTCACCTTCGAAGTCGAGCATCTCCGAGTCATGCGGCGCCAGGATCGGATCGTAGGGTCCGGCAATGCAGGACACCTGCTTGTTGAAGAACGTCGGCAGCTGCTGATCGGCGTATGCCTGGCGCAGATGACCGAAGCGCTTCATCGCCTCGGCGAACCGCGGTTGCGTTGCGGCTTCCTGGATTTCGGTGAGATGGGACTTGTAGTTGAACCCGATCGCCAGATACTTCGATGGCCGCGGGATCGGCGCACCCAGATCGACCTCGACCAGAGGGCGGCGCTGAGCGGCGCCGGCCGCCTTGCGTGACACGTCGGACGCCAATTGAGATCCGCCGGCCAGTACCGCGACGACGTCATTGGGCACGCCGTCGAGATCTGACAGTGCGACGACGTGGTCATCGACGACCACGACTCCGGTGCCGTTCTTGAGTGTTGCGAGTTTCATGCGACCTACCCTACCTGCATGATTGTCGTGTGGCTAGTTTTATTTTGACAGACACCATATTATCGATGACCATGACTGACCAACAGCCCGTCGACGCCCACGCCGACCTGCACAGCGAACACGGCGGCCACCGCGGTGAGCACACAGGGCGCAGCCCGAATCCGATCATCAAGGTGACCGACCTTGCCTGGCTCGAGTTCGTCAAACCCGACCTCGTGCGCGCCGAAACCTTCGCTCGCGACTTCGGTTTCGTGGTCGCTGCGTCCAATCCCGATGCGTTGTACCTGCGCGGCTCCCTGCCGGGTACACCCGCCGTGGTGATCCGCAAGGGGACCAGCTCCCGGTTCGTCTGACCCACGTTCAAGTCCGCGGAACACGGGGACCTGCAGCGCCTGGCACGGGCCACCGGAACCCGAGTGCAGCCGTTGGAGGAGGTGATTGGCGGCAGTGTGGTGCGCCTGACCGATCCCAGCGGGTTCGCGGTCGCCGTCGCCCATGTCGACGACGAACTCGCCGAGCTTGCCGAACTGGCGCCACGAGTGCTCAACGTCGGCACCGCGCAGTCGCGGGTCAATGTCACTCAGCGTCCGGCCAGGGCGCCTGCGCCCGTGCAGCGGCTCGGGCACGTCGTGCTGCAGACATCGCACTTCGTCCACGCGTTGAACTGGTACCTGGACACATTCGGAATGATCGTCAGCGACTTCCAATTCCCGCCTGGGCGGCGCGATCGCCGCCGGCGGTGAATACCTGCTTGAGAAGGGCTATCACCGCGCGTGGGGGATCGGTCGCCACACGCTTGGCAGCCAAATCTTCGACTACTGGACCGATCCGGACAGGATCTTCGTCGAACACTTCACCGACGGCGACGTGTTCGACAACACCCTCGAGCCGGGCTGGGAGCCGTTGACTGCCTCCAGTCTCGCTCAATGGGGTCCCCGAGTTCCGAACGAATTCCTCGGCACCAAGCCGTCGCTGAAGTTGGTGCGCGACGTGGCATCCGGTCTGCGCGGCGACAACGACTACACGCTTTCGAAGCTGGCCGCATTGGCGAAGGGCGCGAGAAGATGAGGGCAGTCCTTTAATTGTCGAGCGACAGCACGATATTTGACAGATATCATATTAAGCGTACGCTGATCGCATGGATGAACGCACGCCGGAGCGGGTCGTCGCCAGTTTCTTGGACGCACTCGGAAGTCATGACTTGGAAGCGTTCAGGCAGGTGTGCGCTGACGACATCGTCGAACTGCTGCCAGGATCGCCGCCGATGGAAGGCATCGACGACGAACTGGCGTTCGCCCACGCTCTGGTGGCGGCGTTTCCCGACCTGGAGATCGAAGTGACACGGTTGATGTCCGTCGACCGCGTCGTCGCCGCCGAGTGGATACGGCGCGGAACGTTCACCGGTGCTGACTTTCAGGGCCTGCCTGCCAACGGGGCGCGGTTCGAGTCGCCTGCCGCGGGCTTCTTCGAGATCGAGAACGGATTGGTCAAGCGGCTCACCGTCTACACCGACATGAACAAGCTGGGACGCGACCTCGGCGTGGTCCCGCCGGAAGGGTCGACGGCAGAACGATTGGCGCTCGGGATGTTTCGTACCCGTGTGCGCATCAAGCGTGCCGTCCGGACTCTGACCCGCCGCGAAGGATGGAACTGACATGGGAGGGCGAACCAAACCCTACTGGGAACGTGCGTTGGTCACCGGCGCATCCGCGGGCATCGGCACCGCGTATGCGCGCGAACTGGCGATGCAGGGGACGAACCTGGTGCTCGTCGCCCGCAACGTCGAGCGGCTGGAGAAACTGTCCCAGGAACTGCGCACCGATCACGGGGTCGACGTCGAGGTGCTCGCGGCCGATCTGTCCGATCCGCGCCAACTCACCAACGTCGAAGACCGGCTGTCGCGATCACCGCGTCCCGACTTGGTCGTCAACAATGCCGGCATGGGCACCTTCGGAGCGTTTCACCGACACGCGATCGACGACGAGGTGCACGAGATTGCCCTCAATGTCGTAGCGCTGGTGCGATTGACCCACGTCGCTGCCGCGAGCATGGCCCGCCACGGATCGGGCACCATCTTGAACGTAGCGTCGATCATGGCGCTGGCGCCATTCCCCGGCAGCGCCACCTACGCTGCCAGCAAGGCATTCGTCAGCAGCTTCTCCGAAGCCCTGCACGAGGAGCTGCGCGGCACTGGAGTCACCGTCACCGTGGCCCTGCCTGGCATCGTGGCGACCAAGTTCATGGAACGCGCCGACGCGAACCACCTCGAAGGCGTTCCCGAATTTGCGAAGCTCACACCGGAATTCGTGGCGAAGGCCACGCTACGGGCCGCCCGCAAGGGAAGGGCGACATCGGTTCCGGGGTTCGGCTACCGGATCGCAGCCGTCGTGATCGGTGCCACACCACGTGCGGTGTTGCGCCGATTGAACGGAGTCACGGCGCACAGCGGAGTGGGGCCGCTCGCGTGACCGGATCGAATCGGCAGGTATGGCTGCGTTGTCGTCCAACGGGCATTCCGCGAGCCGACGACTTCGGGTTGCGAGTAGCCGAGGTACCTACGCTCGAGGATGGCGCGTTCCTCGTCCGCAATGAGTTCCTCTCAGCGGATCCGGCGATGCGGGGCTGGATCACCGATCGCAACAACTACGCGCCACCCGTCCAGATCGGCGAGACGATGCGCGCCTTCGCCGCAGGCGAAGTCGTCGAGTCCCGCAACGACGCGTACGCGATCGGCGATCGCGTCATGGGTCTGTTCGGCTGGCAGGAGTACGCGGCGGCGACACCGGCACACGTGTGGCGCAAGGTCGGCGAGCACGACCTACCGCTGTCGCTGTCGCTCGGGGTACTCGGCCTGAACGGGCTCACGGCATACTTCGGGTTGCTCGACGTGCTGCGTCCCGCCGCGGGCGAGACCGTCGTCGTATCGACGGCCGCCGGGTCCGTCGGGTCGGCCGTCGGGCAGATCGCAAAGATTAAGGGCTGCCGCACGGTTGGAGTGGCCGGCGGAGCAGACAAGGTCCGCCTGTGTGTCGACGAGTTCGGTTACGACGCCGCCATCGACTACAAGGGTTCCGAGGATCTGACCAGCGCGCTCGCCGAGAGCTGCCCCGATGGCATCGACGCCTTCTTCGACAACACGTCGGGTGCCATCCACGACGCGGTCTTGGGACTGATCAACCTGCACGCGCGCATCGCGATCTGCGGGACTGCGTCGTACCCCAGCTGGGAGCCGTGGAATCACGGGCCAAGGCCCGAGCGACACCTGCTCGTCAAACGCGCCACAATGCAGGGCTTCCTGACCGCCGACTATGCGGCGCGGTTCGACGAGGCGATCGGCGACCTGGCCGGATGGATTCGCGACGGTCGCCTCACCTATCGCGAAGACGTCTACGAGGGCATCGAGACCGCACCGGGATCCATCGACGATCTGTACTCAGGGCACAACACCGGCAAGCTGGTGATCCGCGTCTAGCTCCGTGCTCAGACCAGTCGCCCGATGCCGCCGGCCGCTACCCGAAGCGCGCCGAGCAGTCGCTGTCGATCACGTTTGAGGGTCGACACCACGGCGCCGATGGCGGCGACCACCGAACCGTCGGATGGCCGGGTCACCGCAACGGCAAGTGAGCAGGCGCCCAGCGTCATCTCCTCCGCGGTGGTGGCGACCCCGTCGCGGCGTATGCGCTCCAACTGCGAGGCAAGAAGCGGCGGATGCGTGATGGTGTGCGCGGTCACGCGGGTCAACCCCGCGAACACCCGCTCCCTGACATCGGCGGGGGCGTGCGCGAGCAGCACCTTGCCAACTCCGGTGGCGTGCATGGGTAATCGGCTGCCCACCGAGCTGACGATCGGAACCGATGCCCGGCCGCGGACCGTGTGCAGATACAGCACCTGGTCGCCATCGCGGACCGCGAGGTGCACCGTCGCCATCGTCGCGGCGTAGACGTCATGAAGGAACGGCTCGGCGACCTCCCGCAGGCGATTTCGCGATTGGGCGAGCAGCCCGATCTCCCACAGCAGAGGCCCGATCCGGTAGCGGCCATCGGACGGCCGCTCCAGCGCACCGCCAGCTACGAGCTCAGCGGCAAGTCGGTGCGCAGTGGGTGCCGGAATGCCGGAACGACGGGCGAGTTCGGTCAGACTGAGATCGCGGTGGTGGTCGTCGAACGCGCCAAGGACGGCCAGGATGCGCGACGTCACCGTGGCGCCGGGAATGGACGAATTACCAGCCATACCGAATTCCTTCCACTCAGCGGAAGTCTAACCTTCATGCCGATCACCTGACGCGATAGCGTCGCCGCTCATGTCAGCCATCGCCGACGTCGTCACCGGAAGCGTGCCGGCAAGCCAGGGGCAGATCTCCGCAGAGATCGCCGCACTAGCGGACGAACATCCCAGTGGGGCAGCCGATGTGGCCCAACCGCTGTTGAGCTATCCGCCCTATCGCAGCAGCCTCCTCCGGCACCCGCTGAGCGAGCTGCTGCCTGCAGATCCGGAGGGGGTCGAGCTGTCGGCACCGTGCTTCGGCGAGCGCGACGTGCACGAGTTGGATGCCGACCTGACCATTCAGCACGACGGAACCCCCATCGGCGAGCGAATCGTGATCGTCGGACGCGTCGTCGACGGTCATGGGCGCCCCGTGCGCCGCCAGCTGGTCGAGATATGGCAGGCCAACGCCAGTGGCAGATACCGGCACATGCGCGACCAGCACCCCGCGCCACTCGATCCGAACTTCACCGGAGTCGGCCGCTGCCTCACCGATGACCTCGGCTGCTATCGCTTCACGACCATCAAGCCTGGGCCGTACCCGTGGCGCAACCACCACAACGCGTGGCGGCCCGCGCACGTCCACTTCTCGTTGTTCGGAACGAATTTCACGCAGCGAATGATCACCCAGATGTACTTCCCAGGAGATCCGCTCTTCGCACTGGATCCCATCTATCAGTCGATCACCGATCCGGGTGCTCGCGCCCGCCTGGTCGCCGACTATGACCACACCGTGACCACCCCCGAGTGGGCCACCGGCTATCGCTGGGACATCGTGCTCAGCGGTGCCGCTGGCACCCCGATGGAATCGTGATGACCCCCCTGCCGGTCACGCCGGGGCAGACGATCGGCCCGTTCTACGGCTTCGCGCTTCCGGTCCAACGCGGTGCCGACCTGGTGCCACCTGGCTCACCAGGGTCGATCCGCGTGCACGGCACCGTCATCGACGGAACGGGTGCACCGGTGCCCGATGCTCTGCTGGAGATCTGGCAGGCCGATGCTCACGGAGTGGTCCCGACGTCGCCGGGCTCGTTGCGCCGCGACGGGTGGACGTTCACCGGCTGGGGACGCGCCAGCACCGACGGTGCCGGTCAGTACGGTTTCACGACGATCAAACCCGGTGCCGCGCAAGAGGAATGTGCACCCTTCATCGCGATGACCGTCTTCGCCCGCGGCCTCCTCGACCGGCTGTTCACCCGCGTGTACCTGCCGGACGAGCGACTCGCTGGGGACCCGCTGCTGGCCAGTCTGTCGCCGTCGCGTCGCGAGACCCTGATCGCGGTCCCAGACGAGCACGGTCTGCGGTTCGACGTTCGGTTGCAGGCCGGCTCCGACGGGCGGGCGGAAACGGTGTTCATCCGGTACCGGGTCGGCGACTCGTGACCGACCTGTTCTGGCCTGGCGATCACCGGGCCGGCGACCTGATGAGCGACCAAGCCTTCCTCTCGGCGATGGTCACCGTCGAGGATGTGTGGCTCGACGGCCTCGTCCGCGCGGGGATCGCCCCGGCAGAAGCCAAGGCGGACCTGATTGGAGTGGTCGGCCACGATGACGCCGAGCCCATCGCGACGGGTGCCGAAGACGACGGAAGCCCTGTGGTCGGGTTGGTTGCGCTGCTTCGCGAGCGCACCGGAGGGCAGACCGCCCGCTGGCTGCACCGCGGATTGACCAGTCAGGACGTCGTCGACACCGCGCTGATGCTCTGCCTACGCGACGCCAAGGTGCGAATCAACGACGAGATGACCGCGCAGATCACCACGTTGAGCAGGCTGGTCGAAGAGTATCGCGCGGCTCCCGCGCTGGCCCGCACCCTGTCCCAACCCGCGCTACCCACCACGGTCGGGGCCAAGATCGCCCGATGGCTCAACGCCGTGTTGGACGCCGCCGACACCCTCACGGCGCTTCCCGCGCTTCCGGTTCAGGTCGGTGGTGCCAGCGGAAGCCTCGCCGCCGCAACCGAACTGGCCCGCGACCCCGACCGAGCCATCGACCTCGCCGACGCCTTCGCCAGGACCGTCGGGCTAGAACCCACGGCGCCGTGGCACACCGCGCGCGCGATCGTCACGCGCACTGGTGACGCGCTGGTGACGTGCTGTGATGCCTGGGGCCACATCGCCGGCGACGTCGTGACCGGCAGCCGCGCCGAAATCGGTGAGTTCGCGGAGGGCCGCGGCGGGGGATCGTCGACGATGCCGCACAAGCACAATCCCGTGCTGTCCGTATCGATCCGCCGGGCCGCGCTGTCTGCACCCGCACTCGGCGCCGTGCTGCACGCAGCGTCCGCCGACAGCGTCGACGAGCGATCAAGCGGCGGTTGGCAAACCGAATGGGCAACGCTGCGCACCCTGACCAGGCACACGGTGATCGCGGCAGCGCAGACGAGTGAGCTGCTTGGCAATCTGCAACCGTCGGCTGCCCGCGCGGCGGCCAACCTCGACACCGGAGGTGATCTGTTGGCCGAGCAACGGGTGATGGCCGATCTGGTTGGCGAGGCCGCCCTCCCCGACTACACGGGAGCGACGCAGCGGCTGATCGACGCCACGCTGGCTCGAGCGCGGAATCACATGGGGGAGTACGCGTGACGATCACGTTGACCGAGACGGACTTCGGCGGACCCGACGACGCGGAGCTGTTGATCCTCGGCCCATCGCTTGGCACGTCGGTGGCCGCCCTGTGGGCACAGGCCGCCGACCGACTCGCCGAGCGATTCCGCGTGATCGGATGGGACTTGCCCGGTCATGGGCGAAGCCAGGCATCGGGCCCGTTCCAGGTGGACGAGCTGGCCGCTGCGGTGCTGGCCCTCGTCGATCGGATGGCTCCTGGAAAGGCGTTCCGCTATGCCGGGGTCTCGGTCGGAGGAGCGGTTGGGCTTCAGCTCGCCCTCGATGCGCCGCAACGCATGTCGGCCGCGACCCTGCTGTGTACCGGCGCGGCGATCGGCACCCCCGAGGACTGGCGGGCGCGTGCCGTCGTCGTGCGCCGCAGCGGCGTCGAGGCCGTGCGGGAGAGCTCGCAGCGGCGGTGGTTCGCACCCGGTTTCGTGCGGCACCGGCCCTACGTCGCTGCCGCGCTCGCCGACGCACTTGCCGGCACCGACGCCCAGTCCTATGCGCACGTGTGCGACGCGCTTGCGGACTTCGACGTCTCGGACCGTCTCGGCGAGATCACCGTGCCCGTGTGCGCCGTGGCCGGTTCCGATGACGTCGCGACGCCACCGGCGAAGGCCGAACGCATCGCCGCAGGCGTGGTGTCCGGTAGGTCCATGGTGCTCGACGGCGTTGGCCATCTGGCACCCGCTGAGGCGCCCGCGAAGGTGGCTGAGATCATCGGTGGCCCAACCGATCCGGTGTACGACAGCGGTATGGCGGTTCGGCGCGCCGTTCTCGGCGATGCACACGTGGATCGTGCGAACGCCGGCCGCACCGAGTTCACGGCGGACTTCCAGGACCTCATCACCCGCTACGCATGGGGAGAGATCTGGACGCGCCAGGGCCTGGACCGGCGCAGCCGTTCACTCATCACCCTGACCGCCCTGGTGGCACGGGGTCATCACGAGGAGCTCGCCATGCACGTACGCGCAGCGCGGCGCAACGGCCTGACCCGGGACGAGATCAAGGAGGTGCTGTTGCAGACGGCGATCTACTGCGGGGTGCCCGACGCCAACACGGCATTCCGAATCGCGGGCGCCGCACTTGCCGACGAGGACGGCCCGGCGTGAGGTCAGGCCTGGAGACCGACCCGTTGTGAACCTGGCACGCTCGGGTTGGCCAGATACTCTCCGCCTGCCACGACGGGTGTGAGTGTCTCGTCGAGCTGGTAGTGCAGTGGCGCGCCCGTCGGAATGTTCAGCGCGCTCACCTGCGCGGCGCTGAGGTCGTCTAGATGCATGCACAGCGCACGCAGTGAGTTACCGTGTGCCACCACGAGTGTCGTGCGCCCAGTCCGCAAGTCCGCCGCGATCACGGCCTCCCAGTACGGGACGAGGCGCTTGCGAACGTCGGCCAGCGATTCACCGTCGATGTGTTCGCCGGGTGGTCCGGCAGGCGGAGGAGCCATGTCGTAGGAGCGCCGGAGGCCGTTGAAGACGGCGTCACCGAATTCCTCGCGCACCGAGGCGCGGGTCCGCCCTTGCAACCGGCCGTAGTGCCGTTCGTTGAGGCGCCAACTGCGGTGCACAGGAGCGCGCGTCGCATTGGTCTCGCCGATCACGATCTCTGCGGTATCCACGGCACGTCGGAGCAGCGAGGTGTGCACAGAGGCCGGGCACAAGCCGGCATCCCGAATCAACCTGCCTGCCAGAGCGGCCTCCTCACGACCCCGCGCGGTGAGGTCGAAGTCGAGCCAACCGCCGAACCGGTCGTCGGCATTGGCGGTGCTCTCACCGTGCCGCAACAGGACGAGGTCGCTCACGTCAGCGCCTCGCCGCGCTCCAGCGCAGCGATCTGATCGACGCGGAGCTGGTGGCGTCCGCCCTTGAACACCGTCTCCAGCCACACGGTCAGTACCCGCTCGGCGAGGTCCGGAGCCACCACCTTCGCGCCCATCACCAGGACGTTGGCATCGTTGTGGGCGCGCGCGATCTCCGCGGTGAACACGCAGTGGCACAGCGCCGCCCGAACGCCGCGGATCTTGTTGGCCGCGATCTGTTCGCCGCAGCCGCTGCCTCCGAGGATCACGCCGAAGTCGTCGACGCCGCCTACCACGCGAGCACCCACGTTCGCGCACAGAAATGGATAGTCGACGGGGGTCGAGTCGTCGTCGACCCCGCGGTCGTCGACGGTGTGGCCGCCCTCGGTGAGCCAAGACGACAGGCGGGTCTTCAGCGCCACGGCGTTGTGGTCAGCGGCGATCGCGATGCGCATCGAGGTCCCTTCATGGGTTATGGCATGACAATAATTCCATTGGGCATCTGGGTCTAGCATCGAACCCATGCGACGACGCAAGCCGGCGCTCATCCTGGCCATCTGCTGCATGAGCCTGTTCATCGTCAACATGGATGCGACCATCGTGAACGTCGCGCTGCCATCGATCGGCGCCGATCTGCATGCGCCGATCTCCGGGCTGCAATGGACCATCGACGCCTATGTGGTCGTACTGGCCTGCTTTTTGCTGCTCGCCGGCTCCACGGCCGATCGGATCGGCCGTAGACGGACGTTCCAGATGGGCCTGGTTCTGTTCGTCGCGGGATCGGTGTCGTGCAGTCTGGCGCCGACCTTGGAGTGGCTGGTCGCCGCGCGCGTGGTGCAGGCCCTCGGTGGCTCCATGCTCAATCCCGTTGCGATGTCAATCATCACCACGGTGTACTCCGCGCCTGCGGCGAAGGCCAAGGCGATCGGCGTGTGGGGTGCCGTCGCGGGCCTCGGCATGGGATTGGGTCCCTTGGTCGGCGGGACACTGATCGACCTCGTCGGCTGGCGCGCGATCTTCTGGGTCAATCTGCCGATCGGGCTGGCGACGCTGCTGGCCACGGCGCTGTTCATCCCCGAATCGCGCTCCGAACACCCTCGGCGCTTCGACCCGGTCGGCCAGGTCGCCATGCTGACGCTGCTCGGGTCGGCGACGTTCGCGATCATCGAAGCTCCCAGACGGGGTTGGCTCTCGGTGCCGACGCTGGGATGCCTGACGCTGGCGGCCGTCGCCGCGCTGATCCTGGTGCTCTACGAACCTAGACGCGTGGACCCGCTGATCGAACTGCGATTCTTCGCCAGCGCGCCGTTCTGCGGCGCGGTGCTGGTCGCGATCTGTGCGTTCGGGGCGTACTCCGGCGTGCTCTTCCTCAACACTCTGTACCTGCAGTCGGTCCGCGGCCTCACCCCATTGCAGGCAGGGCTCTGCACGTTGCCGCTGGCGCTCATGATGGCGATGTTCTCGCCGGTGTCTGGTCGCCTGGTGGCGCGGTACGGCCCGCGTCCGTCGTTGGTGAGCGCGGGAATCTTGGTCTGCGCAGCCGGATTCGGGCTGTGGTGGGTGGACGCGGGAACGCCTCTGGTGTGGGTGCTGGCCTGCCTGGCGGTGTTCGGTGTCGGCCACGGCGCGGTCAACGCGCCGATCACCTACACCACGGTGTCGGGCATGCCGCGCAGCCATGCCGGCGTCGCGGCCGCGGTCGCGACGACGAGCAGGCAGATCGGTACCGCGTTCGGCGTCGCGATCGTCGGATCGGTTCTCAACAGCAGGCTCGCGGGGCCACTGCCGACTGCGTTCGTGTCGGCCAGTCGTCCTGCCGTCCTGCTCATTGCCGGTCTCGGGCTGGCGGTCCTGGCGATCGGTCTGGTCACGACGAGCCGTTGGGGGCGGGGAACCACTAGCCGAGTGGCGCACCTGTTCGGTGACGAACTGCCCGAGAACTCCTCGCCCTTGAGCATCGGCAGCTGACCAGCTAAGGTAGAATGGTAATACCAAACCTGAGCGAGGGGGCCCGATGCCCAAGGTCGTCTTCATCACCCTAGGTGGTGCGGAGCGCATCGTCGACGCGCACCAAGGCGAATCGGTGATGTCGGCCGCGGTACGCAACGGCATCCCTGGCATCATCGGCGAATGCGGCGGCAACTGCAGCTGCGCGACGTGCCACGTCTACGTGTCCGAGGAATCGATCGACGACGTCGGCCCGGCAGGGGACATGGAGGACGACCTACTGGACCTCGGTGTCGCCGACCGGCGTGACACCAGCAGGTTGGCCTGCCAGATCTCGATGACCGATGCCCTCGACGGACTCACCGTGCGAATCCCCGAGGAGCAGGGATGACGGGCACGCTGGTGGTCGGGGCGAGTCAGGCCGGCGTGCAACTGGCGGTGTCGCTGCGCGACTGTGGTGACGACGCACCCATCACGTTGATCGGCGACGAGCCGCACGTGCCCTATCAGCGTCCGCCCCTCTCCAAGGCGTACCTGCACGGCACCACCGACCTCGAACAGATGGTGCTGCGCGCACCGGACTACCTCGCCGACCGCGACATCACACTGATCACCGGCGACCGCGTCGACCGAATCATCATGGCCCCGAACGGTTCCGGCGGCGAGGCCATGACGACGTCCGGGCGCCGACTGACCTTCGACCGGCTTGCCCTGACCGTGGGCGCCCGCCCGCGTCTTCTGAAGGTGCCGGGGTCCGACGTCGACGGTGTCCGCTACCTGCGCACCGCCGACGACGCATCCACGCTGCGGGAGCTACAGGCCGAGGCCACGTCGGTGGTCGTGGTCGGCGGCGGCTTCATCGGGCTCGAGGCGGCCGCCGTCGCGCGTGCGCAGGGCAAGAGCGTCACGGTGATCGAGGCCGGCGACCGGCTGATCGGCCGGGCGGTCGCGCCGGTGGTCTCGGAGTTCTATCTGGCTGCCCACTGCCGCAGAGGTGTCGACGTCCGACTGGGCACCCAGGTCGTCGAGGTGGAGCAAGGCGATTCGCGGATCTCGGGCGTCGTGTTGTCGGACGGCAAGCGGATCCCGACCGATCTGATGATCGTCGGCATCGGCGTCGAGCCGTGCACGGAGCTCGCAGAGCAGATCGGGCTCGAACTGTCCGGCGGCATCGTCGTCGACCAATTCGCCCGCACCAGCCTCGCAGGCGTCGTCGCCGCGGGGGATTGCACCGTGCAACCGCACCCACTTGGCGGCGAGGGCTGGGTCCGGCTGGAATCGGTTCAGAACGCCGTCAGCCAGGCCAAGACGGCCGCGGCTACGTTGGCAGGCCGCCATCAACCGAATGATGCCGTGCCGTGGTTCTGGTCGGACCAGTACGACCTCAAACTCCAGATCGCCGGTCTGTCAAGCGGATACGACGACTACGTGATCCGCGGCGACGTCTCCGCCGAGGCCTTCTCGGTGCTCTACTACTGCAGCGGTGAGTTGCTCGGCGTCGTCGGGGTCAACGCCGGCGCCGACTACATGGCGGTGCGCAAGGCGCTCACGCAAGGGGCGACCATCCCAGCCGGCGCGGCAGCCGACGAGGCGACACCGTTGCGCGAATGCATCGTCCCGACCGCGATCGGCGCCTGAGGCTCAGGCGGTGAGGTGGTGCGTGGCCGGGTCGAACAGTCCGTCGACGTCCACCGGCGTGCGCAGGATCCGCTGGCTCATCGCGTGGTCGACGAGGCGGTTCAGCGTCGCGCGGTTCGGTTCGATCCCATACGGCAGCGGATCGGCGCCGGTCACCCGCAGCACCGCACCGTAGGTTTCGTCGGAGGCGGTCGGGGAGCCGATGGTGCCGGCGCGCAGCGTGTCGACGTAGGCCCCCTTGGCGGCGGCGAAGGCGTCGAACAGGCGTGCACCGGCGTCCGGGTATTGCTGCAGCACTTCGTCCTTCACGACGACCAGGTGGTTGATGGGGTAGAAGCCACGCTGTTCGAGGGCTGCCAGTGCGGCCTTCTCGGGTTCCGGGATCAGCGGGGCGACGTCCGGGTGATCGACCTCGACGCCGATGACGGCATCGAGCTCGCCGGCGAGCAGCATCGCGGCAAGGTCGGCACCGGGACCGGCGGGCACGACGTTGGGCGGCGCGACGTAGGAGGCGACGTGTTCGTCACCGGACAGCACCCACGTCACCCGATCCAGGTCGACGCCGTACTCCTCGGCAAGGATGCCTCGCGCCCACACCCCGGTGGTCACCGTGTAGCCGCGGTTGACGCCGACCCGGCGGCCCTCGAGGTCCTTCGGCCCACGAATGTCCGAGCGGGTGTCATAGACGATCGCGCCGTGGTGGAAGCCGCGGACCAGGAAGACGGGAAGCGCCGTGAAGGCGACGCCGTGCTCCCGAGCGGTGAGGTAGGTGGTCAATGCCATCTCGCTGACGTCGAACTCCAGCGTGCGCACCATGCGCCGAAATCCCTGTACCAGCACGGGAACCTCCTCGAATTCCAGCCGCAGGCCGCGCGGCGTCACCGTGCCGTCCTTGAGGGCACGGTTGTTTCCCTGGGTGCGGGTCAGCGTGCGCAGAACGGGTTCGGAATCGGTCATCGTCGCTCCAAGGATCGTGGTGGCGTCCGTCACTACAGATGGTATATTGGCATGACCATTATGCCAACGACGGCGAACGCCGATGTCAAGGGGTGAGTGAATGGTCGAGCAGGTTCTGGCCGCCGTCCGAACGGCACCGAACACCACCGAATTGCGCGAACTGCCAATGCCGAGCGTCGCCGACGATGCGGCGCTGCTCAAGGTCGAGGTCGCGGGCATCTGTGGCACCGACGTGAAGATGTACCGCAATCCGCCGTTCGACGAACCGGTGATCATGGGCCACGAGAACGTGGGCACCATCGTCGACGCGGGTCCGCAGTTCCGTCGCTTGCACGGCGTGAGCGATGGCGACCGCGTCTTCGTCGAGCACTACGTCGGCTGCTACAACTGCCAGTGGTGCCGCATCGGCGAATACCGGCATTGTGAGGCCACCGACTGGCGCACCAACACCGATGCCCGGCGGTACGGCTACACCACGCTGAACCACCCGGGAACACTGTGGGGCGGTTTCGCCGAGTACATGTACCTGCCGTGGAATGCGGTGTTGCACAAGGTGCCCGACGGCGTGAGTGCCGAGTTGGCGGGTCTGGTGACCCCGCTGTCGAACGGCATCGAATGGGCTCTGCTCGCCGCAGGCGTCGGATACGGCGCCACGGTGCTCATCCAGGGGCCCGGGCAACAGGGCCTGTCGCAGGTGGTGGCCTGCAAGCAGGCAGGTGCCACCAAGATCATCGTCACCGGGACCACCAAGGACAGGGCGCGCCTGGACCTCGCCCTGGCGCTCGGCGCGGACGAGACCATCGACGTCACCACCACGAATGCGCGTGAACGGGTGATGGATTCGACGGGCGGGAAGGGCGTCGACTTCGTCCTGGACTGCACGTCACGGGCTGGTACCGCACCCGTGCTCTTCGGGATCGACGTGCTCAAGCGCCGCGAGGGCACGTTGTTGATCCAGGGTGAGCTGGCCGCATTCCCCGACTTCCCCGTCAAACTGCTCACCGAGAAGGCCATCACCATCAAGAGCGCCCGCGGCCACAGCTACCGCGCATGCGATCTGGCCCTTGAGCAGCTGGCCTCCGGCCGGTTCCCGCTGGAGAAGCTGAGCACCCACCGGTTCGCGCTGGATCGGGTCGACCACGCCATCCGCTCACTCGCCGGCGACACCGACGAACAAGACGTCATCCACATCTCACTGATGCCCTGGCTCGGAAGGGAGTCCTGACCGTGTCCATCGTCGTCTGCAATCCGCCCCGCACCGATGCCGAGATCGTCGACGGTCTCGGTCAATTCGGTGTGGCCACCATCCACGAGGCGCAGGGCAGGACCGGGCTGCTCGCGCCGTACATGAATCCGATCTACACCGGCGCCCGAGTGTGCGGCACCGCCGTCACCGTCAAGGTGCCGCCCGGCGACAACTGGATGATCCACGTCGCGGTCGAACAATGCGCCGAGGGCGACGTGCTCGTGGTTGCGCCGACCACGCCGTCGGACGCCGGATACTTCGGCGAGCTGCTCGCGACCGCGCTGGCGGCACGCGGTGTGCGTGGGCTGGTGATCGATGCGGGATGCCGAGACATCACCGAGCTGACCGAGATGAAGTTCCCGGTGTGGTCGCGGTGCGTGTCGGCGCAGGGCACCGTCAAGCAGAGGCTCGGCGACGTCAACGTGCCAGTGGTCTGCGCGCGGCGCAAGATCGAGGCGGGCGACGTGGTGATCGGCGACGACGACGGCGTGGTCACCGTGCGCCGCGCTGAGGCCGCGACCGTACTGGCCGCCGCCAGACAACGCGAGGACAAGGAAGCCACGTCGCGCGAGCGCTACCAGCGCGGTGAGCTCAGCCTGGACGTCAACGACATGCGCGTGGAGCTGAGCCGCGCAGGCCTCCGATACGTGCAGTACGGGGAAGACGACGCGTGATCATCGACGTCCACGGGCACTACACCACCGCACCGCCTGCTCACCAGCTGTTCCGCGACGATCAGCTGGCCGCGCTCAACGACCCCGCTCGCGAGGTACCGACGCCGGCGAGCATCAGCGACGACGAGATCCGCGACAGCATCGAGAACAACCAGCTCGCGACGATGCGCGAACGCGGGGGCGACGTGATGCTGTTCTCGCCCAAGGCGTCCGGCATGGAGCACCACATCCCGGACCAGGCCGCGGCGACGGCATGGGCGCGGGCGTGCAACGACCTGGTGCACAGGGTCGGCGAACTGTTCCCCACCGCGTTCGTGCCGGTGGCCCAGCTGCCACAGACCCCGGACGGTGACGTCGCACCGCTCATCGACGAACTGCGCAGGTGTGTCGGCGAGCTGGGTTTCGTCGGCTGCAATCTGAACCCCGATCCCGCGGCGGGCTACTGGACGTCGCCGCCGATGACCGACGAGTACTGGTTTCCGCTTTACGAGGCCATGGTGGATCTGGAATGTCCTGCCATGATCCATGTTTCGACGTCCTGCAATCCGAACTTCCACACGCTCGGCGCGCATTACCTCAACGCCGACACCAGCGTGTTCATGCAGTTGTTGCAGGCCGATCTGTTCGAGAAGTTCCCCGCACTGACCTTCGTGATCCCGCACGGGGGCGGAGCGGTGCCCTACCACTGGGGACGTTACCGGGGACTCGCGGCGCGGATGGGCAGGCCCGATCCCACGGAGCTGTTGCGCAACGTCTACTTCGACACCTGCGTGTACCACCAACCGGGAATCGACTTGCTGCACCGCGTGATTCCGGTGGACAACATCCTGTTCGCCTCCGAGATGCTCGGCGCGGTGCGCGGCGAGGACCCCGACACCGGGGTGGCCTGGGATGACACCGCGCAGTACGTCGCGGGACTGAAGGCGTCCGATGCCGACCGGCTCGCGATCTTCGAGCGCAATGCCCGACGGGTGTATCCACGGCTGGACCGGCGCCTCAGCGCAGGAGAGGAATGAAGAATGACGCGTCACGGGCTGACCTTCGCGTGCGGTGACTACGACCGCACCCGGGCACTCGAGGACGGCAGCATCCGACCCGATGGCATCGACCTGACCTATCTGCGGTTGCCGGTCGAGGAGACGTTCTTCCGGATGCTGAGACACCGGGAGTTCGACGTCGCCGAGATGTCGCTGTCCACCTACGTGGCGACGCTGGACACCGATCCGCGACCGTTCATTGCCCTCCCGGTGTTCACGTCGCGCATGTTCCGGCACGGCTCCGTCTACGTCAACGCCGACGCAGGGATACGCACGCCCTCGGACCTGCGTGGAAAACGCATCGGGTCGCCGGAGTTTCAGCTGACCGCGGCTGTGTGGATCAGAGGAATCCTTGCCGAACACCATGGTGTGCCGCTCGATTCGGTGACGTACTACACCGGCGGCCAGGAGACCCCGGGCCGCATCGAGAAGGGTGCCGTGCAGACCGACCTGGACATCCGGTCGATTCCCGCGGGCTCCACGCTGTCGCAAATGCTTGCGGACGGCGAGCTCGACGCGTTGCAGACACCACGCGTGCCGAGCCCGTTCTCCTCGGGGGACCGACGGGTACGCCGCCTGTTCGACGACGTCGTCACCGTCGAACGCGACTACTACGCAGCCACGGGGATCTTCCCGATCATGCACGTCGTCGTGCTCCGGTCGGACGTCTACCAGAGACACCGCTGGATGGCGCAGTCGTTGTACAAGGCGTGTGTGGCAGCGCGGGACGAGGCATACCGCCGGGTCTACGACTCGTCTGCGCTTCGATTCATGGAGCCGTGGCTGATCCAGCACATCGAGCAGTCCCGCGCACTCCTCGGAAGCGACTTCTGGTCCTATGGACTGTCTTCCAACGAGAAGGTGCTCGACGTGTTCCTGCGCTATCACCACGAGCAGGGGTTGTCGAGGCAACGCTACGAGCCCGCGGATCTGTTCGCGCCGGAGACGGCCGAAGCCTACGTCATTTAGCTCGAACCCCTTCACGAGGCTGCGCCAGCATGATACAAATCACACTAATGGTCTGAGGTCAGTCCATTGCACACTGAATCCCAGGAGTGATGATGAGGAAGCGTTCGGTTGTCTACGCGGTACTGGCCCTCGTTCTTCTGATCGCGGGGTGCGGCAGCCCCACCGCCGGGCCGCCAGGGGGTGCCGCGGCGCCGGGCGCCGAGCAGGCCCGCAAGATCTACGACCAGATCAACGGGATGTCCGGCGAGCAGCGCGCCAACACCCTTCTCGACCTCGCGAAGAAGGACGGCAACCTCTCGCTGTACACGTCCAACACCGACATGGACGACTTGGTCAAGGCCTTCGAAGCCAAGTATGGGCTGAAGGTCGAGACGTATCGCGCGAACTCCGAGACGGTGCTGCAACGCATCTTGCAGGAGTCCAGCGCGAACTATCAGGGCGCCGACCTCGTCGAGACCAATGCCGGTGAGCTCAACGCGCTGGAGTCCCAGCAGTTGCTCTATCCCTATGAGGGCGCGCTGCGCGACAAGGTCCGCCCCGAGGGTCAGAAGACAGGCTGGACCGCCGACCGCTTCAATGCGTTCGTCGTCGGCTGGAACACCGAAAAGGTAACGCCAGGAACCGAACCCAAGTCCTTGAAGGATCTCGCGGCGCCGCAGTGGCGCAACCGGGTTGGCCTCGAGATCGGCGACGTCGACTGGTTCGCCGCGATGTACGACTACTACAAGTCGCAGGGCATGACCGACGACCAGGTCATGGACTTCTTCCATCAACTGGCCGCCAACTCAAAGATCACCAAGGGCCACACCGTGATGGGTGAGCTGCTTTCGGCCGGACAGTTCGACGTCGCAGCGTCGATCTACTCCCACACCGTTGACAACGCCGCGGAGAAGGGCGCACCCGTCGCGTGGAAGGTGGCTGGCCAGCCGGTTCAGCCAGTGGTGTTGCGGCCCAACGGAGCCGGACTGCTCAGGACCGCCAAGCACCCCGCGGCCGCCATGCTCTTCATGGACTTCCTGCTGACCGACGGCCAGCAGGAGATCGCCGCCGCACACCGCATCGGTGCCATCCCCACCGCGGACGATCCGCTTGCAGGTGTCCAGACGGTGTCGGTGCCCGAGCAGGAACTGCTGGACAACCCGCAGAAGTGGAGCGACATCTACAAGACCATCACCGATGGCGGCGGCAAGGCCTAACAGCACCCCAAGACAGCCATACCGACACGGAGGAACCGGACAAACCATGGTCTCGCGCACCACAACCAAGGTCTCGCACTACCACGTCCAGAAGAACCGCCGCGCGAACTTCATCGAGGAGTGGCGCGGCTACCAGAAGACCGTGATCGCCCTCGAGAACGTACCGATGGTGCAGACCGCCCGCGGCACGCGGGTCGGGGTGTACGTCGGATCCGACGGTGACCGCCCCACCCGTTCGATGGACGCCCTCGCCCACGAGATTGACCCGGGTGTCGTCTCCACGGTGCACCGGCATTCGTGGGACGCGATGGTCCTGGTGGTGGCGGGCCGGGGCTGGACCGAGATCGACGGCGAGCGAATCGATTGGGGCCCTGGAGATTCCCTGCACCTGCCGGCGTGGGCATGGCACCGCTCGGGCAACGACGGCGACGTGACGGCGCGGTACGTGACGTTCTCCAGTGAACCGCTGCTGGAGACCATGGGCATGTCCGTCATCGAAGACGCAGGGCACACCCCGTTCGGCGAGCTCGCGCCGCGACCTGCCTACTCGCCGGAGGTGACCGGTGACGATCCCTACGCCAGGCGGTTGCGCCGGTTGGCGCGCGACCAGGCCGCGCGGCGATCGGGCCGGCTGCACACCGACTGGGATGAACTGGAGCTGCTGCCAACCCCACGCGGAACCCGCACCACGTTCCTGCTTGACCGCGCCACCGGCTACCAGGCGTCGGGCATCTCGATGGCGATGTTCGAACTCGGGCCAGGACGTGGCCAGTCGATGCACCGCCACGCCGGTGAGGCCTGGCTGTACGTGCTGGAGGGCAGCGGCCACAGCTACCTCGGCACCGAACCCGAGGGCGGCACCAACCACCCGTGGAAGAAGGGCGACCTCATCGTCGTCGACCACTTCCTTTGGCACCAGCACTTCAACGACGATCCGCAGCAGACGGCAAAAGTGGTGCGGATCCACATGTTCGACAGCCTTCTCGACACGATGCGCGTACTGATGGATCCGATGGTGCTGTTCGAGGAGCCGCCGGAGCACATCCGCGACGCACAGGCCGGTGACGTCACCACCATCGACTGGCCGGAGGTGAAGCGTCCGACATGGCCATGACGCCGCTGGCGCTGCCGCCCGGCGTGCTGTCGATCCACGTGCTGCCCGCCGACCATCACGACGGTCCGTGGGATCACATCCTGACCGCCGATGGCCTCAAGGACCGGCTGCTCAACCACGCGCTGCTGACCCTGCTGCACGGTCCCGCGCTCGGCACGCTGGCCGGCCTCCCGCATGGCCTGATCATCCTGGCCGGGCCACCGGGCACCGGCAAGACGACGCTCGCGCGCGGCCTCGCACAGACCGCGGCACGGGCCGTCGCCCCGCGGGGCGCGACCACGTACGTCGAGATCGACCCGCACGCGTTTCCCAGTGAGTTGCTCGGCGAAAGCCAGCGCAACATCACCAAGCTGATGACCGACACCATCCCTGAGCTCGCCGCCCGTCGTCCGCACACCATCGTGCTCGTCGACGAGGTGGAGAGCTTCGCCGTGCGCAGATCGAGCGCGTCCTTCGCCGCGAACCCGGTCGACGTGCACCGTGCCACCGACGCCCTGTTGGCCGGGATCGACGCCGTGGCATCGGATCTGCCGCGCGTGCTGTTCGTCGCGACCACCAACTTCGCCGACGCCGTCGACGAGGCGTTCCTGTCACGCGCCGATCTGGTCGTGACGCTGGAACTGCCAGACACCCCCACGATCGCCAGGATCATCGGGCACAGCCTTGCCGAGCTGTCGGTGCTGTGGCCGGGGATCGCGCCGCTGGCCGCCGACGAAGGCCTGCACGACAAACTCGCGGATGCCTGCGCCGGGCTGGACGGGCGGCGGGTGCGCAAGCTCGTGCTGTCCGCGCTGACGCAGCGCCGCGAGGTGACACGCGACCCGCATCACCTGACCGCCGACGATCTGTTCGCGGTGATGGACTGAGACCCGCCCCAGAGGAGCGAACATGACCGATGCCGGCCGACTTCCGATGATCCACTTCGACTACCGGTCGACGGCCCTGGTGGTCTTTGACATGCTCGAGGCGTATCGCGAACCGATCGAAGCGGCTGGCTCGCTGGCGCCGACCGTGCGGTTGATCGAGGCGTGCCGCAGCGTCGAGGTACCGATCTTCTATGCGCGCGCCGATCATCGGGCCGACGGCGCGGACTTTGCACGGACCCTCACCGACACCGACAGCCAGTTCCGGCCGTGGGGACGTAGCAACCCGCCGCCGACCGTCCCGCCGCATGCCTCCGGCGCGGCCGAACTCTCGGTGCTCGCCGAGATCGCACCGAGGGCCGGTGACTACGACGTGCCCAAGCACCGATGGTCGGCGTTTCACGGCACGCACCTCGAGCTTTCGCTGCGCAGCCGCGGCGTCGACACCATCCTGCTCGTCGGCGGCTCGACCCACGTCGGCATCGCGTCGACGGCCTTCGACGCGCGGGACCGCGACTTCCAGATCACCATCGTGGCCGAGTGTTGCCATGGATTCCCAGAACAGCGCGAGTTCTTCCTGGACAAGGTGTTTCCGCGGATGTGCCACGTGCGTTCGGTCGATGAGGTCATCCTGGGGCTGGTGCCTCAGCATTCCCCGTCGCTTCGCTCGCCTGGCCCACCGGTCGTCCGGATAGCCGCTGGACAGCGGGTGTGACGGCGATTACCATATGGAATGGTAAAACCATTGGACATCAAGAGGGCTGAAGGAGAACAGAATGGGCAAGAAGGGCCGGGTATTCGTCCGCGGGCTCACCTCCCAGACATACGGTCTTGGCGACTTCCGCCGCCAGCAGCTGGAAGTCGAGCGGGTCCGCGATGACGACTTCGTCGTCGACGACGCGAAGGTGGCCCATTCGGGCGACAGCGAACAGTCCCGCACCTGGTGGCGGATCGGGCCTGGTGACGAGGACTTCCTGACGCAGACCATCCAGGTGCACTTCGTCGAGCTACCACCGCAGTCGTCGAACCACGGCCACGGTCACCAGAACGAGGCGGCCTTCTACATCCTCGAGGGCCGCGGCTACGAGATCCACGACGACCAGCGCTACGACTGGTCGAAGGACGATCTGGTGTTCGTGCACACCGACTCCGTGCACCGGCACTTCAACCCGTACGACGAGAAGGCGCTGGCGCTGGTCGTCAAGGCGAAGTGCACGTGGATGTTCATGGGCCTGATCCAGCAGGGCCGCAGTGGTCCCGTCGACAACGAGGAGGCCTTCGGACCGCGCGAGGACTGGTCGCAGATCTGGACTCCCGGCGTGCTGGACCGCAAGAAGGTCATCGGCCCCGCCGACACCCGGTGGGAGAACACACCGTTGGGCCGCACCCGGATGATCGCGTCACCGGAGCAGACCGACGCCAGGATCTTCAGCATCGACGCCTACGAGCTCGACATCGAGGCGGGCGGCCATTCCGGTAAGTACTGGAAGATGGCCGACGAGGTGTTCTACGTGCTGTCGGGCAGTGGCTACGCGCTGCAGTGGGAGGTCGAGGCCGAGATCGCCGAGAAGTACTACGCGCGCATCGCCCTGAAGCCGAAGCGCTACGAGATCAAGCAGGGCGACACCCTGTACGTCCCGCAGAACCACGTGTGCCAGATCTTCGCCGAGGGCGCGGAGCCGATGCGGTTGTTCAACGCCCAGAATCGCGTGTTCAAGCACCTCGGCTACGACCAGACGCACTACTTCGAGCCGGCATCCCGCTCGGGCGCAGCGGTCGGCGAACTCGCCGACGCCAGCGCCTGACCACGGCACTCGACGTTTCGGTCCGGCGGTCTGCCGATGGCGGCCGCCGGACCGAACTTCCACCACAAACCGCTCAAGAGCGCCCCAGCTCCGCGCATCGACAAGATCGCGGTGGGGCACCATCATGCCTGCTCAAGGCTGTAAGTAGCCTCACAATGAAGGTGAGAACATGGTGGACATCACACTCGAATGGTCATACAATAAGTCCACTCCAGCCCGAGGCAGATAGGACGTGAGGTACATGGCAACCCGACCCGGTCGACTGATCGCAACGATAGGTCTGACACTGGCGCTGGCTGCATGCGGCGGCTCGCCGACGGCCTCCAACGGAAGCTCGGGACCCGGTGCGGACGCATCGAAGTACGAGCAGTACGAGGCGCTGAAGGGCCAGGATCGTCGGGACAAGCTCCTCGCCGACGCGAAGGCCGAGGGCGAAATATCGCTGTACACCTCGATGACCAGCGACGTGGCGGAGGCGGTGACCAAGGCCTTCACCGACCAGACCGGCGTCAAGGTGAATCTCTACCGGGCGGCCTCAGAAACCGTCCTGCAACGCATCCTGCAGGAGTCCAGTGCCCGGCACGCAGGTGTCGACGTGGTGGAGACGGACGCGCTCGAGATGGCCGCACTCGGCAAGGAGAAGCTGATCGCGCCCTACACCGGCGAACGGCGCGACCTGGTCGGCCGCGAAGGGCAGTTCGACAACTGGACCGCAAGCCGCTACAACCTCTTCTCGCCGAGCTGGAACACCACCAAGGTGCCCGCCGGCTCGCAGCCGACGTCGTGGGAGGCCCTCGCCGATCCGAAGTTCGACGGTCAACTGGCGATGGAACTGAGCGACTACGACTGGTACCTGACGCTCTACGGGTACTGGCAACAGCACGGCAAGAGCACCGCCGAGATCGACAAGTTGTTCGGCGACATGGCCAACGGTGCGAAGGTGGTCAAGGGCCACACCGTGATGGGCGAATTGCTCTCTGCAGGACAGTATTCGGTGGCAGCATCGAACTACACCTACCTCGTCCAGCGCGCACAGAACAAGGGCGCGCCGGTGGCCTATCAGCCGCTGGTGCAGCCGGTCATCGCGCGACCACAGGGTGCCGCGCTGATGAATTCGGCCGCACATCCCGCGGCCGCCCTGCTGTTCGAGGACTGGCTGCTCACCGAGGGGCAGAAGGTGTTCGTCGACCTGGGTCTGACGCCGTCGATCGAGCCCCAGGGATTGAAGGACCCGCTCGAGGGGCTGGAAGTCATCTCCGTCGACGTCA
>JAOPVF010000247.1 GCA_025963195.1 Mycobacterium sp.
AGGGCGCCGGCGGTCTGCGTCAGGTCGGCGTGCAACAGGACGCCTGCGGCACGCGTGATACGGCTGATGTCAGCAAGTGGTTGGATCGTCCCAACTTCGTTGTTCGCATGCATGACGGACACGAGTCTGGTCTCCGGACGGATCAAGGACTCGACCTGAACCGGGTCGACCCGCCCGTGACAATCGACAGCGAGATAGCTGACCTCGTGCCCGGCCTGCACCAGTTCGGCGGCCGGACCCAACACCGAGGGGTGCTCGATCGCGGTCGTGATGAAGTGGTTTCGCTCTGCGGCGGCAAAGACTTTCCGAATAGTTATGGCGTTGCTCTCGGTGGCACCTGCGGTGAAGACGATCTCATCTGAGGACAGCGCCCCGATCAGTTGCGCGACCTGTTGCCGTGCTGCGGCCACGTGGAACGCGGCAGCCGTCCCGTACTTGTGGCGCGAACCTGCGTTTCCGAACTGACCCGAGAAGAACGGCAGCATCGCGGCCACAACACCTGGGTCCACCGGAGTGGTTGCTTGATAGTCGAAGTAAAGAGCCCTGCACCCCTCCGTCTCAGTCGTGTCAGCCATATTTATTCCTTCCATCAATGATGTCCCAGTAGACATGGCGGCCGTCGCCCAGATCGGACCAGCCAGTCGCCACGCAGGTCCACCCCGAGTGGGGAATGCCAGCCGCGATCGAGAACGTGTCCCGGTGCCAGTTGGGTAGGTGCCGCAGTGCAGACATCAGGTCGAACGGCTCGAAGAGTTCGCCGTACCCCCGCTCCAACAGCCAGATCCTAGCGCGCTCGACGCGGGTGGCTTTGTCGAGCGCAGCCCGCCCCGGCAGGCAGTGCGCGCCGATGAAGTCCAGCCGTGCTTCGAGCCTGGCCGTCACGGACGCATTCACCACGGTGGCGAAGACGTCGTGTGGCCAAAGGGCCTCCGGCCGGTCCCAGTCGATGTTGCGGACCTCGATCCGAGCGTGCGGCTGCACACCGCTTCTGGCCAGGTCGGCAAGGTCGTATCCGGGTCCGAGCACCTCGATCGTCAGCTGCCCGGTTTCGCCGTAAGGCGCGTCACGATCGATCCGTATCATCGCGCTCAGCCTGTTGGTGAACCGGTTCGCCGGTTCCAATAGCAGGACGGCCCGACGGTGCGACAGTAAATCGTGTGCGTGTTCGACTGCCTGTTCCACGGTCAGGGTATGGCCCCCCCGCTGGTACTCCGTGGTCTCAATCCCCCCGTCGGATCGGATCATCACCGCCGTGCTGTCGTGTAGCCGCGCGAACGCCTCGACGGCGTCAGCAAGCTGCGGTGCGGTGTCGGGCGTTATCAGGCATGCGTCCAGGACAGCCAGGCCCAGGGAATGCATGAGGCACTGCGTCGACCATTTCGGCCATCGCCGATCCAGTGCCTTTTGTCTGCTCTCCGCTGGGGTTAACAGGGAGAGGATCGGAGGTGCATCCCGGGTGCCAGGCATCAAAGCATCCGGGACGGCAGCAGCGACATTCCGACCAGTGCGTCATACGTCCGCTGACGCTCCAGGTCGAAAGGATGGTCACGCCAGTCCCATTGAGACGTCTTGCCGTAAATTTCCGCGCACACCCGACGCACCCACTGCCGGGGAAACTCCGTCGCCGACCAGATGTAGTGCACCGCGGGCGCTGGCGAGACATACACGTAGGCCTCATCGACGGAAGCGAGGCACTCCGCGAGAGTCCGGTACGGCTCTGTCGCCCCCCCGATCTTAACGTACTCCTTGACGACCCGATCCGGGGTCGGCACCGGGATGAGATGTATGTGTGCGTGGTCGCAGCAGGCCGCTCCGAGGTCACACTTCCGCGGGCCATGCTCGGCCACAATTATCGGGCCGTACCGGTCGGCCAATACGCGGCGTAGACAGTTGATGTCGTGCTCACACTCGCGTAATTCCGCGCCGTCGAGATCGGCGAACGCGAGCGTGTGCTCGTGCGGCATGTAGAGCAAGTAGCCCTGGGTGAGGCAGCCGATTGTTGGAACAAGCACCCGGCTCTGCGTGCGAGCCACGATCCGGGTTGCCTCCATCGGCTGAGCGAACTCATCGCAAAAAGCGCAGTCAATCACATTGCCCCTCCGTGACAGGCGTCGAGAAGGATTCTGACGTGTACTTACTTCCGAGGTGTCTTCGTTTCCGTAGAAAACGTGGTGATACTGCCCAGCAGGCGCATCGCCACCGACGTGGTACAGGATTACCTTCGCGACCGGCATACCTGGCCGGAGGATCACATCGGACGGGCCAGCGTTGAAGATCTCGATGGTCAGGACTCCATGGAATCCGGCGTCTACGATGGGCGTATCCAGATGCACCGTCAGTCCGAGCCTCGCCATATGGCTCAACCCGCCAATGAGACCGCCCACACCACGCGGGAGCGCCACCGGGTGATCCGCGTGGGAAAGTGCCAGCTCGCCGCGTCTGAGAGTGAAAGAATGCCATGCGATTAGGGTCTCGCCATACATCGCGTCGATCTGGTCCTCGTCCGTCAGGTCCACCGTCGCTGACGGGTGGTGCGCCATTGGCTGCAACCGGTTGCCGAGGGTCAACAGGAGCGAATCACGGCGGAGCTCGCCACGCCAACCTAACCCGCCTTCATTCATGAACGACCGCACTGCCAAATCGTCTAAAAACATCTCTCTCGTCTCCACTGCTTGTCTCAGTTGTTCCGTACATCTTG
>JAOPVF010000255.1 GCA_025963195.1 Mycobacterium sp.
AGGCGAATGGCAGGCCTGCGAGCACCGCGAGGTCGCGCCTGCCCGCATCGAGCAGCCGACGCCCGACGAGTCGACCACCCAACAGGTCGTCGCACGTCACCGAGGTGTAGTCGGCGCTGCGGCGCGACACCAGGACGAACGGAATGTTGCGGGCCGCGACGTCCGCGAGCAGTGGGTCGTCGTGGTGGGCATCGCCGAAGATGATTCCCTCGACGCGACGCTGCAGCATCATTTCGGTGCGACGCGCCTTGTTGGCAGGGTCGTCGAGCGAGTTGGTGACGAACGTCGAGTACCCGTTCTCGGTCGCTGCCTCCTCGATGCCCTCGTAGATGGTGGCGAGGACGAAGTCCTGCAGCCGCGGCACCAGTACGCCGATCAGCCCGGACCTGGCAGTGCGCAGACTGGCGGCGTGCGGATTGGGGCGATACGCCCGCGAGGCCGCGTAGGCCCTGATCCTCCCGATGGTCTGCGCCGACGCCCACCGCAGGGCCTCGGCATCGCCCGCGTTCAACACGCGCGACACGGTCGACACGCTGACGCCGACCTCGTCGGCGATCATCCGCAACGTCACGGGGGCCAGGCGGCCCTCGTGAGCTGCGCCCGTGTCCGTCATCGCCCCTCCTCGAACTTCGGCGGGTCTCGTCCGACGCGCCGTAGCGAAACCCTATCGGCGCGCGTCTTACGAAACACCAGTGATTCGCAGATTTTACCCAATCGTTTGACCCAAAGGTTTGCGCCAAACGATTGGGTGGTATCTACTTGCGTGAGAGCTGCACCACGTTCGCGGGCACCGCGAACCGAAGATGACCCCCTGCAGAACGGTTGAACCGATGCCCCGCGTCGTTGTCCTCGCCACTGGCGGCACGATCTCGTCGCGCCGCGTCAACGGGGTGGTGACGGCCGTCGACGACGCTGCCGCGGTCCTGGCAGGCGTCGAGTCGACCGGCGACATCGCCGTCGAACAGCACGACGTGCTGCGGGTCGGCTCCTACCGGATGTCGTTCGCTGATCTGCGGACCATCGCCGGCGAGGTGGCCCGCCAGTTGGATCGTGACGACGTCGACGGCGTGGTGATCACCCATGGAACGGATGCCATGGAGGAGACGGCGATCCTGCTCGACCTCGTCCACGAGGGCGCCAAACCCGTCGTGTTCACCGGCGCGCAGCGCGCAGCCGACATCGTCGATACCGACGGCCCGCGCAACCTGCGCGACGCGATCGTTGTCGCCGCCGACCCCGCCGCTCACGGGCACGGTGCGATGGTGGTGTTCGGAGGGTCGGTGTACGCCGCGCGCCGGGTGCGCAAATCGCACACCGTCGACCTCACGGCGTTCAGCAATCCGTCGGGCACCATCGGGGACGTTTACACGGGATCGGCACGCCTGCACTGTCTTCCGGCCAGGCCCGAACCGTTGGCCCCCCCAGATGCCCGATTCGACACGGTCCGGGTCGACGTCGTCGCGGCGTATCCCGGCGGTGACGACGTGCTGCTGCGGTCCGCCGTGGCGGCCGGAGCGCGCGGAATCGTCCTTGCCGCAATGGGAATCGGCAATGCGCCGCCGGGCGTCGCCGACTGCATCGCCGAGGTCACCCGCGCCGGGGTGGTGGTCGCACTGTCCACCCGCGTGGCGGCAGGACCGATTCTGCCCATCTACGGCGACGGCGGCGGCGCAGACTTGGTGGCCGCGGGCGCCGTCCCGGTCAGCCTGCCCGCATCGCAAGCCCGCATCGCCTTGGCGCTGCTGCTGGCGTCGGACCGCTCACCCGCCGACGTCGCCGCCGACCTCGACGTGTACGCGTAGTCCCCAATATTCGCTGTTCGGAACGAATCTCGAGAGGAATGATGAACGTGACCAAGGCAAACCGCAAGGAAATCTTCGTTGCCTTCGGCGTCGACGTCGACGCAGTTGGCGGTTGGCTGGGCTCCTACGGGGGCGAGGACTCGCCCGGCGACATCAGCCGCGGCGTGTTCGCAGGCGAGGTCGGAGTGCCACGGATCAACCGACTCTTCGACCGCTACGGGCTGACCACCACGTGGTTCTGGCCCGGCCACTCCGTCGAGACGTTCCCAGAGCAGTTCGAACAGGTGGTCGCCGCGGGCCACGAGATCGGTGTGCACGGCTACAGCCACGAGAATCCCATCGCGATGAGCCGCGAACAGGAATCCGAGATCCTGGACCACTGCATCGATCTCATCGCGACCAGGACGGGCAGCCGGCCCACCGGCTACGTCGCTCCGTGGTGGGAGTTCAGCAGAGTCACCAACGAGCTGCTGATCGAGCGGGGCATCAAGTACGACCACTCGTTGATGCACCGCGACTTCGAGCCCTACTACGTCAGGGTCGGGGACTCGTGGACTCCGATCAACTACGACCAGCCGGCGTCCACCTGGATGAAGCCTCTGATCCGGGGCCAGGAAACCGATCTGGTGGAGATCCCGGCGAGCTGGTACCTCGACGACCTGCCGCCGATGATGTTCATCAAGACCAGCCCGAACAGCCATGGCTTCGTCAACCCGAGGCACATCGAAGAGATGTGGCGCGATCAGTTCGACTGGGTCTACCGCGAGAGCGATTACGCGGTGTTCACGTTCACCATCCACCCGGACGTGTCGGGACGGCCGCAGGTGCTTTTGATGCTCGAGCGTCTCATCGAGCACATCAACAAGCACGAGGGCGTCACCTGGACCACCTTCGACGCCATCGCCGACGACTTCCTCGCCCGCCGGCCGCGCGCGCCCAAGGCATAAGGGCTCCGTCATGACAACCTCACCAGATCCGGCCTCCGACACCGCAACACCGTCGCTGCGCCGAGTGAGCGTCCGCGAAACCCGGCGCGCCACCAGCATCGCTTTCTTCGCGTGGACCATCGCCGTGTACGACTTCATCCTGTTCGGTACCCTGCTGCCCCGGATCGGCGAAGCGTTCCATTGGAGCACCAGCCACGCCCTGCTCGTCTCCACGCTGGTCAGCGTCGGCACCGCGATCGTCGTGCTCGGCGTCGGTCCCATGGTCGACCGGCTGGGCCGCCGCAAGGGCATGATCATCTCGGTGGCGGGAACCGCGGCGTCATCGGCGGCCACCGCGGCCACGACCGGAGCGGCCTCCCTCATCGGAGTGCGTTCGATCAGCGGTCTCGGCCTGGCCGAGCAGTCCGTCAACGCCACCTACCTCAACGAGCTCTACGCGGTCACCGAGGACGACAAGATCCGCCGCAACCGCGGTTTCGTGTACTCGATGGTGCAGACCGGCTGGCCGATCGGCGCGTTGCTCGCCGCAGCGTTCGTCGCCGTCGTCACCGCGATCTTTGGTGCCGACTCCTGGCGACTGGCGTTCCTGCTGGCCACCATTCCTGCGGTGCTCGTTGCGCTGCTGTGCCGAACCCTGCGGGAGAGCCCGCAATTCGAGCTGCAGCAACGAGTCAGGCGGCTTCGCCAGGACGGTGACGCCGCCGGCGCTGCGAGCCTGGCCGCCGCACACGACGTCGACAACCACTCCGCGGCACCGTTCAAGCGGATCTTCCACGGCGTGCATCTGCGCAACACGATCGTGCTGTCAGTGGCGTGGTTGTTCAATTGGTTTGCGATTCAGACGTTCTCGGTGCTCGGTACCACGGTGCTGGAGACCGGCAAGGGCATCGACGCGTCCAACACCTTGTTGATGGTGGTGGTGTCCAACCTGGTGGGTGCGATGGGCTATCTGGCCCACGGCTGGGCCGGTGACCGGTTCGGCAGGCGCAACACCATCGCGGTCGGCTGGTTGGCGTCCGGGGTGTTCTTCGCCGCAATGTTGCTCGGCCCCGCCAACCCGGCCTACGTGATCGTGACCTACATGATGGGCCTGTTCTTCCTGCTTGGTCCGTACGCGGCGATCATGTTCTTCCAGGCCGAGTGCTTCAGCGTCGACTGCCGGGCGACGGGCAGTTCGTTCATTGGTGCGATGAGTCAGCCCGGCGCCATCATCGCCGGCTTCATCCTGACCGGACTGACCGCGGCGTCGGTGGGTTATTCGACCGCCGCCTTGCTGGTCGGAGCGGTCGGCGCCGTGATCTCGGCCGTCGTGGTGATGTTCGCACACACCGTGACCTCCGGTGACGACGCCGAGGAACCCGTGACGAGCGAAGGCGCCCCGACGTGACCCCGGCATTTCCCGTCGCGATCATCACCGGCGCGGCGTCCGGCATCGGCGCCGCCACCGCGGTGACACTGGCCCGCGCCGGCTACCGCGTCGGCATCGGCTACTACTCCGGTGATCCGCACGATCCCGGCAAAACCCTCGCCGCCGTTGAAGATAACGGCGGCGAGGCGGCGGTGATCGAGGTCGACGTGCGCGACACCGCATCGGTGACAGCGTTCGTCGATGCGGCGGTGACGCGCTGGGGCCGGCTGGACACCGCGATCGCCAACGCGGGCATTCTGCGCGCAGCGCCGTTCGCGGCGATGACCGACGAGCAGTGGGACGACGTGCTGCAGGTCGATCTACACGGGGTGATGCGCACCGCACGCGCGGCGGTCCCTCATCTCGGTCCTGGCGGATCGATCGTCGCGGTGTCCTCGATTGCAGGCGGTGTGTACGGGTGGGGTGAGCACGCGCACTACGCCACCGCGAAGGCCGGTGTAATCGGTCTGGTGCGCAGCTTGGCCGTCGAGTTCGGGCCCCACGGCATCCGCGCGAACGCGATCATCCCCGGCCTCGTCGAGACCCCGCAGTCGCTGGACGAGGTGAACTCGTTGGGCCCCGACGGTCTGCGGGCCGCCGGTGACTACATTCCGGTTGGACGAGTCGGGCGCCCAGAGGAAATCGCCTCGGTGGCAGCGTTTTTGGCCAGCGAGGGCGCCTCGTACGTCAATGGCCAGGCGATCATCGTCGATGGCGCGCTGACCGTCGCGATGCGCGACTGACCGACAGGAGCACGATGACCATCCCGCAGAGCACCCTGCTGGCCGGCCGCACCGCAGTGGTCACCGGTGCGGCCAGCGGTATCGGAAGGGCGATCGCCGCGCACTTTCTTGCGGCCGGCGCCCGCGTGGTGCTTGCCGACCGGGCCGAATCGGTCGTCGGCGCCGCAGCCGAGATAGGTGCTGCGGCGGGGCTGGTGGCCGATGCCACCGACGAGCAGCAGGTGGCCGACACCGTCGCGGAGGCAGCAGCGGTACTGGGGCGCATCGACGTCATGGTCACCTCGCACGGCATCCTGACCCAGTCGCCGCTGGTGCAGATGCCGCTGGCGCAGTGGCGGGAGACGCTGGAGGTCGACCTGGCCAGCGTGTTCCTGCTGAATCGCGCGGTGCTGCCCAGCATGTTGGCGGCAGGCGATGGACGCATCATCAACGTCGCATCGCAGCTCGGGATCAAGGGCGGCGCGTCGCTCGCGCACTACGCGGCCGCCAAGGCCGGTGTCATCGCGATGTCCAAGTCGCTTGCGCTCGAGGTTTCTTCACAGGGTGTGCTGGTCAACGCGATCGCGCCGGGACCCATAGAGACACCGTTGCTCGACGGGATCGAGGAGGACTGGAAGGTCGCCAAGCGCGCCGAACTTCCGCTCGGCCGGTTCGGCACAGCCGATGAGGTCGCCCCGACCGCCGTCCTGCTGGCATCCGATCCCGGCGGAAACCTGTTCGTCGGGCAGGTCCTCGGCCCCAACTCAGGTGACGTGATGCCCTGATGTGCGGAGCATGTGGCGCAGGGCCCGACGAACCGATGGCGGCACAGGTCGCCGGACCGCGCCGTCGCGCCGCCATCGCCGAGGCCGCCACCCTGCTGAGCCCCCGACTCCGAGTCAGAGTTGCTCAGCGGGCCTGGACCGTCACCGAACGCACCGGACGCGTCACTGTCTGCCGCACCTTCGAAGAACTGCTCGACGTGCTTGGCCGGTCCGGGGTGCCGCGGGCGGTCGCCGAACCAGATCTGCTTGGTGCCGCTGCGGCGGCTCTCCGGCACGCGCCGGAACCAGCGCTGCAACACTAGGGGTGCAGGCCCCTTAAGCTGTGAACCCGTGGGGATCTCCAAAGTCGAACGCTTGATGAACCTCGTCATCGCGCTTCTGTCCACCCGCAGCTTCATCACCGCCGAACGGATCCGTGCGACGGTCTACGGCTACGCCGACAGCCCCAGTGACGAGGCCTTTTCGCGGATGTTCGAACGCGACAAGAACGAGTTGCGGGACCTCGGCATCCCGCTGGAGACCGGTCGGGTGTCGTCGCTGGACCCGACCGAGGGTTACCGCATCAATCAGGAGGCCTACGCGCTGCCGCCGGTCGAGCTGACGGCCGACGAGGCCGCCGCGGTGGCCGTCGCCACCCAGCTGTGGCAGTCCCCTGAGCTCGTCACCGCAACCCAGGGCGCGCTGCTCAAACTGCGGGCAGCGGGCGTCGACGTCGACGCCCCCGATGCGGGCGCAACCATCTCGACGGCTGCGGCCATGCCAGGCCTTCGTGGCTCGGAGGAAGTGCTGGGAATCCTGTTGGCGGCCATCGACTCCGGGCAGGCCGTGCAATTCCAGCACCGCCCGTCGCGCAGTGACCCGTACATCACCAGGACCGTCGAGCCGTGGGGTGTGGTCACCCACCGCGGCCGGTGGTACCTGGTCGGCCATGACCGTGACCGCAACGCCACCCGCACCTTCAGGCTGTCGCGCATCGGCTCCGAGGTGGCCACGGTGGGCCAGCGCGACGCGGTGAGGCGCCCAGAAGGAGTCGACCTTCGCGAAATCGTGCACCAGGCGGTGGCGGAGTGGCCGCCGAGCGCGCAGGCAAGGGTGTGGGTGGCCGACGGTCGCGCGACCGCGCTGCGGCGCCAGGCGGCGGTGACGGTGTCGCGCACACTGGCCGGCCGAGCGGGCGACGAGATCGCCATCGACATCGGCAGGCAGGACCGACTGGCCCGCGAGATCGCCGGGTACGGGGCCGACGCCGTCGTGCTCGAGCCGCAGTCGTTGCGCGACGACGTGGTGGCCAGGCTGCGCGCCCAGGCAGAGGGAGTCGGCGCATGACTAGCGTTTCCACGCGGCTGGTCCGGCTGCTCAACATGGTGCCGTACTTCCAGGCCAATCCCAGGATCACGTTCGACGAGGCCGCCAGCGACCTCGGCGTCAGCGTCAAGCAATTGCGCGAAGACCTCGAGCAGCTGTGGCTGTGCGGACTTCCGGGCTACAGCCCCGGCGACCTGATCGACTTCGAGATGTCGGGCAAGACAATCGAAGTGACGTTCTCGGCGGGTATGGACCACCCGCTGAGGCTGACGTCGCCGGAGGCGACGGGCATCTCGGTGGCGTTGCGGGCATTGCTCGACGTCCCCGGCATGGTCGACCCCGAAGCCGCCAGGAGTGCAATCGCCAAGATCGAATCCGCGGCGGGGACCGCGAAGGAGAGCGGGGGAACGGCGGTCGACGAGCCCGCACCCGTGGAGAGCCACGCGGCGGCAGCGGTTCGGGCCGCCGTGCGCGACGGCCACGCGCTGAGCATCGACTACTACTCCGCATCCCACGACACGCTGTCGACGCGCATCGTCGACCCGATTCGGGTGGTGTTGGTCGGCGACAACAGCTACGTCGAGGCGTGGTGCCGCTCTGCCGAGGCGGTGCGGCTGTTCCGGTTCGACCGCATCGTCGACGCGCAGGTGCTCGATGAGCCGTCGGCACCCCCCGAGCCCGCCGTCCAGGCTGGACCCGACACCTCGCTGTTCGACGCCGATCCGTCCCTTCCCTCGGCGACTCTGCTGATCGACCGGACCGCGTCCTGGATGTTCGACTACTACCCGTTGCGCGTCGTGCGAGAACTGGCCGACGGCGCGTGCGAGGCGGCCATGACCTTCGCCTCCGACGAGTGGATGGCGCGTTTCGTGCTGGGGTTCGGCTCGGCGGTGCGCGTTCTGGAGCCCCAATCACTGGCCGATCGGGTGCGCGACGTGGCCAAGACGGCTCTTGCGGCCTACGAGGGCAGTCCCGTCGAGGTCGACGGGTAGACTTCCTACTGACTTCTGGAGGTGACCGAATTGGGTGGTCTACAACCCTGGCATTGGTTGATCGTGATCGCCGTGTTCGTGCTGTTGTTCGGAGCCAAGAAGCTCCCGGACGCGGCGCGCTCATTGGGCAAGTCGATGCGCATCTTCAAGTCCGAGATCAAGGAGATGCAGGCCGACTCGAAGCCGGAGGAGGCGGGACCGGCCAAGCCGATCGCCTCGGAGCGGGTCGACACGGCACCCCCGGCGCCCGCGCCGGAGCAGTCCTCCGACAAGCACCCCGCCTGACACACGCCCCCACCGACCGCGGCGCACAGCCGCGTCGCTGAGTGGCGTCTACCGACGAGCCCGTGCAGACCTCCGGAGTCTTCAAGAAGCTGGACCCGCGCCGCCGACGGTCGCGGGCCAATCCCGACGGCACGATGTCGCTGGTCGACCATCTGCAGGAGCTTCGAAACCGACTGCTGATCGCGGTCGCCGCGATCGTCGTCACCACGACGCTCGGGTTCTTCTGGTACACGCACGGCG
>JAOPVF010000282.1 GCA_025963195.1 Mycobacterium sp.
GCAGGCAGCTGGGTGACTCGTGCGATCTGCCGGGTACGTGTGGCGACTTCACTCAGCGTGGTCAATCCGATGTCGGGAAGACCGAGGTCGGCGCTCAACACGGCACCAGAGACATAGACACCGTCAAAGCCGCTTCGTTCGATCAGCTTGGCGGACAACGGGTTGAACGCCCCAGGGAACTGCAACAGGTCGCCCGATTCCAGGCGCCTGCGTAGGTGTGCCCGTTTGTCGGCCGGTGTCGTCGTCGCGTACAGCATGGTTCCCCCGGGTCAGAACAGCCCGGGCCGGCCGGCCTCGGGCAACGCGCCTGGCAGCGCGGTGAAGGTCAACGTCCGCACCTCTTCTGGACCGAGTTCGGGCAGGCGCAGGGCCAGCGCGAGGAAGCGCTCCGTTTCCGCCTCGCCAAGCACCGGCGTGGCCAGGCTGCGAAACTTGCGCACGTAGTCATCGCGCCCGAATGGTCGCGCGCCACTGGGATGTGCGTCCGCAACGCTGATTTCGTCGACGACCTGGCGGCCATCGCCCAGCGTCACCACTACTCGCCCGCCGTAGGACTGGTCGGCACCCGCCGCGTGGTAGCGCTCGGTCCACACCGGATCTTCGACGGTCGAGATCTTCTGCCACAACGCGACGGTGTCGGCACGTGCGGCACGCTCCGGGGTGTAGGAGGCTTCGTGATGCCAGGCCCCGTCCTGAAGCGCCACCGCGAAGATGTACGGCAATGAGTGATCGAGGGTTTCGCGCGACGCGGCGGGGTCGTACTTCTGCGGGTCGGAAGCACCGGAACCGATGACGAAGTGGGTGTGGTGGGAGGTGTGGATCGCGATGCTGTCCACCCGTTGCGGGTCGGCGATGTCGGGATGCTCGCGAAACAGCTTGCGGGCCAGGTCGATCCACGCCTGCGCCTGATACTCCGCCGAGTGTTCCTTGGTGTAGCTGTCCAGGATCGCCCGCTTGGGCTCACCGGGATCCGGTAGCGGAACGTCGTATCGTGCGTCCGGCCCGTCGAGCAGCCAGGCGATGACGCCATCCTCCCCCTCGTAGATCGGGGCCGGGCTGGTCTGCCCGCGCATGGCGCGGTCGACGGACTCGACGGCGACCTTGCCTGCGAAGGCAGGTGCATAGGCCTTCCACGACGAGATCTCACCCTTGCGCGACTGCCGGGTGGCAGTGGTGGTGTGCAGCGCCTGCCCGATCGCTTGGTATATGACGTCGGCGGGCAGGTCGAGCAGCGTGCCGATTCCGGCCGCCGCCGATGGGCCGAGGTGTGCGACGTGGTCGATCTTGTGCGCGTGCAAGCTGACCGCCCTGACCAGATCGATCTGCAATTCGTACCCCGTTGCGATGCCCCGCACGATCGCACGTCCGCCCGCGCCGACGTGTTGAGCGACCGCGACGATGGGCGGGATGTTGTCCCCAGGGTGGGAGTAATCGGCTGCCAGGAACGTGTCGTGGAAGTCCAACTCGCGCACCGCAACTCCGTTGGCGAAGGCTGCCCATTCGGGGCTGACGCACGCATTCGCCTCCAGGCCGAAGACGGAAGCGCCTGCGCCTCCCGCACTTGGTGGATGCGCGAGGGCCTGCTCGCGAGCAGCCGAAGGCGCCGCGCGTCCGACCGATGCCGCCGCGACGCCCGCATTGTCGAGGACCCGGTTGACGATCATCTCGGTGACTTCATCGCTCACCTCGACCGGGTCCGCGGCGACCTGAGCCATGGCCCACGCGAGCTGCCCGTCCCTCGGCAGCCCTTCGTCGCTGCGGTGCACCCGCACCAAGTGGTTCCTCATGGGTGGCGTTCTTCCCTTCAGTCGGCGCCGAGACCGGTGTAGCCGTGGCGAAAGTGCTCGAGGCTGTTGTGTAGATGGACGTGAGTGGCGTGCACCGCCAGGCTCGCGTCGTGATGGGCGATGGCCGATGCGATGAGGGCGTGCTCGAGGGCGGAGGCAGCCAGGCGCGCCGGTGACGCGCCGGCCTTTCGTCGCACTCTGGCGATGTGCGTGCGCAGTGTCTCGAGGGCGTCGACGAGGTAGGTGTTGCTCGCGGCGGTGTCGACCTCGTGGTCGAAGCGGCGGATCAGGGCGTAGTAGTCGATGACCCGCTGATCGGTCACGTCGGGGTCGAGCAGCTGGCTGTGCCATTTCCGGAACTCGCGGGCGTACTGCGCGAAGACTTCCGGATCGGCGTGACGTGCGGCGAGTTGGGCGGCCTGCGCCTCCAGGCAGGCGCGCATCTCGAAGAGTGCGTCGATGTCGCCGTCGGAGACGTCGGTGACGACGAGGCCGCGCCCCTGCCCGTCGTCGAGCAGGCCCTCGGCGACGAGACGCCCGAACGCCTCGCGGACCGGGGTGCGGGACACCCCGATGCGCTCGGATTGCTCGACCTCGTACAGCGTGGTGCCGGGACCGAGTGCACCCTCGACGATCTCCGATCGCAGTTGTTCGTAGGCGCGGGTCGCAGCGCTCAAAACCTTGGATGCCACGGATCCAGTGTATACATAGCGTAGGTTTTCGAACGCCAGTCACAAGTAATTCGCAGGAACCGTTGCGAGCCGCCGTGTCGTATGTATACGTTTGTTCGCGTTGGCAGCGTCGTCAGCCTGGAAGGGAATCCCCCATGCGAACCCCATCACTCATCGCTGCGGCCTTCGCCGTCGCGCTCGCCATGACAGCCTGCGGCGGCAACGCCGGAACCGGTGGCAGCACGTCGGGAGGTCAGGCAGGCGGCGACTTCAAACCGCTGTCGCGCGTCGAGATCATCGCCCCCGCGGCGCCAGGCAGCGGCTGGGACCAGACGGCCCGCGCGGTGCAGGAGGCCATGAAGACCGACGGCCTGGCCCGAAGCGTGGAGGTCAAGAACGTTCCCGGCGCGTCGGGCACCGTCGCCCTTGCCCAAGTGGCCCCGCAGAAGGGCAAGAGCGATCTGCTGATCGCGTCGGGCCTGGCGATGATGAGCGGCATCATCACCAATGGCACCAACGTCACCCTCGACGACCTCACACCGGTTGCCCGCATCGTCGGCGAGTACGAGGTCATCGTCGTCCCCAAGAACGTGCCATACAACAATGCCGACGAACTCTTCGCCGCCATCAAGGCAGACCCCAAATCGGTTGCGATTGCCGGCGGTTCGGCCGGAAGTGCCGACCACATCTTCATCGGCTTGATGGCGCAGCACTACGGCGTGAAGCCGTCCGACGTCAACTACGTCCCGTACAGCGGTGGAGGCGAGGCAACGACGGCACTGCTCGGCGGCCACGTCCAGGCGGGCGTCGCCGGGCTCAACGAGTTCTCCGAGCAGATCAAGAACGGAAACCTCAAGGGCCTGCTGATCTCGTCGACCGCTCAGGTCGAAGGCGTCACCTTCGCCCAGACCGCAACGCAGATCGACCCCAAGCTGGAATTCCAGAACTGGCGGTCGATCATGGCGCCGGGCGGTATCGACGACACACTCGAGAGCCAATACGTCGAGGCGCTCACCCGGATGCACGGATCCTCGGCGTGGTCGGACGCGGTCAAGAAGAACGGCTGGAACGACAACTTCCTCGCTGGTACCGAATTCGCCACCTGGCTCAAGGAAGAGACCGAGCGCGTGCAGGCGGTGTTGACCGACCTCGGCCTAGCCAAACAGGCGGGTTAGTGACCGCCGAGATCACGCAGGCCGAGGTTCCGCAGCGTAGGTCGATCCCGTGGGGCGACTGGGTCATCGCCGTGGCGCTCCTGGGGATCGGTGTCGTCGTCCTGCTGGACGGTCTCCATCAGGTGGCGTCGACGTCCGCGTCGGGCGTCGGTGCCGGATTCGTGCCGAAGGTCGTCGGCGTGCTGCTCATCGCGCTGGCGCTGGCGCTCGTGGTGCAGGTGGCGAGGGGCAGCCTCGGTCAGCCCGATGAGGCGGAAGGCGACGTGGACGTCCGCAGCACCCGGTGGGTGCCGCTGGCGGTGTGCGTGGCCGCGGTGGTCATCTTCATCGTCGGGGTGGAGCCGTTGGGCTACGTCATCGTCAGCTCGGTGGTCTTCTGGCTCACCGCGTGGGCGCTCGGCGCCAGGCACGTCGTGCACACGGCCGTGATCGGCGTCGTCCTCTCGGTGGTCGTCTATCTGTCGTTCACGAGGCTGCTCGACATCTCGCTGCCTGCAGGGGTTTTGGGCTTCTGATGTCCGGATTCGAAGGGCTCCTGCACGGGCTTTCCGTCGCGGTCACACCCCAGGCCCTGTTGTTTGCGCTGCTCGGCACCGTGGTCGGGACGCTCATCGGCGTGCTTCCCGGCATCGGTCCTGCGCTGACGATCGCGCTCCTGCTGCCGCTCACGTACGGGTTGGAACCCGAGCTGGCCTTCATCATGTTCGCAGGTATCTACTACGGCGCGATGTACGGCGGCTCGACGACGTCGATCCTGCTCAAGACACCCGGCGAATCCGGCTCCGTCATCACGGCGATCGACGGCAACAAGATGGCCCGTCGAGGTCGCGGCGCTGCGGCACTTGCCACCGCCGCCATCGGGTCGTTCGTCGCCGGGACGATCGCGACCCTGCTCCTTGCCTTCTTCGCGCCGTGGATGGTCGGCGTCGCCGTGAAACTCGGGGCGCAGGACTACTTCGCGCTGATGGTCGTCGCGTTCCTCTCGGTCAGCGCGCTCGTCGGCTCTTCGCCACTGCGCGGCGTGATCTCGATGTGCTTGGGCCTCGTCATCGGCCTCGTCGGCATCGACTTCCAGAGTGGGCAGCAGCGGCTGGTGTTCGGCCAGGTCTCGCTGCTCGACGGCATCGACACCGTCGTGCTCATCGTGGCGCTCTTTGCGGTGGGCGAGGTTCTCTACGTTGCGGCGCACCAAGTCTCGAGCCACTTCGACATGCTCCATCTGGGCAAGGGCAAGAAGTGGATGACGCGCGAGGACTGGTCGCGCTCATGGAAGCCATGGCTGCGGGGCACCGGAGTCGGTTTCCCGCTCGGCGTCATTCCCGCTGGCGGTTCCGAGATTCCGACGTTCCTCTCCTATGCGATGGAGCGGCGACTGTCCAAGCGCAAGGAGGAATTCGGCGAAGGCGCGATCGAAGGCGTGGCGGGCCCCGAGGCCGCAAACAACGCGAACGCGGCGGGCACGCTGGTGCCGTTGTTGACGTTGGGCATTCCCACGTCGGCGACCGCCGCCGTCATCCTCGTCGCATTCCAGCAGTACGGAATCCAGCCCGGCCCACAGCTGCTCGACACGCAGTCGGCCCTGGTGTGGGGACTGATCGCAAGCCTGCTCATCGCAAATGTCATTCTGCTGGCGCTGAATCTGCCGCTCGTCGGCCTGTGGGTGAAGATCCTCGAGATTCCCAAGCCGTACCTGTTCGCGGCGATCATGACCTTCGCACTGCTCGGTACCTACGCCGTCAATGGTTCGACCTACGACGTGGGCCTGCTCTTGGTGCTCGGCGCGATCGGCTACCTCATGCGCAGGTTCGGGTTTCCGATCTCGCCGGTGGTCGTCGGCGCGATCCTCGGGCCGCTCGCGGAGGTCCAGCTGCGCCGCGCGCTCGACATCGCGGGCGGCGACGTGCTGACGCTCGTCAGTACCCCGTTCACGATCGTGGTCTATCTGACCCTGGCGGCCATGCTGGTCGGCGGATATCTCCTTCGCCGCCGCGCCTCGCGAGAGGCAGTCGTGGCGTCAGCGGGCGAACACGACGTCGATCACGCGGACCAGGCCCCTGGCAGGGACGGACCGTGAAACTTACTGCGCTCTAGTGCAATAGCGGCAGTCACGCAGGCGGGAAGCTTCCCCAGTATTCGTGCAGGCCGCTGATCCGATCCCCAGCCACGGTCAGCACGATTACTTCCAAGTTGCGGTAGTTCAGTGCCGGACCGGACGTTCCCGTCGCTTCGGTTTCGTAGATGACCCGCGAACCGGTGGCGACCCTCGACCTCACCACACCTTCGAGCCGCGCCCCGCTGGTGCCGTTCGCCAGAGCCCATCGGCCCAACACCTCGCGACCGGAAACACCTTCGTGTTTCCCCACATGTGGCCCGACCGGGAACCAGAAGCTGAACTCGGGCGTGGCCATGTCGAGGAAGGGAAGCCACTCCCCGGTGCGCCACGCGCTCATGAACCGATCCATTGCCCGATCGGCCACGGCCTCGGCTGGCGCAGGCTTCGTGACATCCTCCGCACACCCGGTGAGCAGGCCTGCCGCGACGAGAACGAGTGCACTCAATTGCCGAATCATGACGACAGCCTCAGCCAGCGGAGCGCCGAGACGCTTCCTGCACCAGGGCACGGTCGCCCTCCTCGTAGAGACGCTGAATGCCCATGAAGATCACCCGCCAACCATCCGCCGTGCGAACGAGCCGGTGGGTGTAGACACCGCCGAGGATCCAGAACCGATCATCGATCCGATGCGTAGCTCGGACTTGAGAACGGGCCGAGGCCTCGTCACCTGAGCCGCCCACTGCCACATTGGTTATCAGGTGCTGGGTTGCATCGAAGCCCCGCAAAGTGGCGCGCCATTGCCCGACGAGATCTGTCCGCGACGCGGTTTCGACATCGCCGCCGAAGACGCTCACATAGTCGGTCGTCACCTGCTCGGCCAGCATCGTCAGTACCCTGCCCCATTCGCGAAGATCGCTGTACAAACCAATGCCGGTGACAGTCTGGGTAACCGCCAGCTGATCCTGCGCCGATAGCGGTGCCGCGCCAGCGTTGGGTGACCCAGACAGCATCACCAATCCCGTAAGCGTTAGAGCAGCCGCCAGTCTGAGGGTAGGTATGCCCAACGTCGCCATCGCTTTTCGCCTTCCTAAGCTGCCCACAGGATGGACTGACCACCCGAGGGATGTCCAAGTGCTTCGGTGATAGCCATCGGTTATGAGCCGTCAGGTACCCGGCGGATTCTCGGCGGCGGCCGCGACCAGGACGGCTTGGCGCAGCGCGGTGAGCAAAGGCCTGTCGTCGCCCCGACGCCACGCGAGAACGAGTCGGCTCGGACTGAGTCCGGCGACCGGTCGGACCACTACGCCGTCGCGAGTCACCAGCGAAGCGTTGCCCGCGGCGATCAAGCAGACGCCCAGCCTGGCGGCGAGGGCTTCTACAGCCTCTTCGGTGCTCGAGATCTCTGCGCCGATACGGACCGGATGACCGCGGCGCTCATCGGTCGCCAGCCAGTAGTCCCGTAGCGCGCCGCTGGCAGTGGGAAGGGCGAGGAATGGTTCATCCAGCAGGTCACTGAAGTCGACCTGCGGTAGGTCGGCCAGCGGGTGGCCGGCCGGCAGGGCGACGAGGCGGGACTCAGTGACCACATCCATCCATTCGAACGTGTGGGATTCGGGCAACGGCAGCCATACGAAGGCCGCGTCGGTGCGCTTGGAGCCGTGCGCTGTCAAGCCGCCGGTTGGGTCCTCCCACGAGATTTGCCGCAACAGCAGCTGGGCCTGCGGCGCGCTGTCGGCCAGCAGCGTCCGGATCTCGGGAAGCAAGCCCCGACCGAGTCCGGTGCTGAAGCCAACCAACAGCGTGGCCTCTTGGGTGTGAGTGGCCGCGGCCAGCAACCGTTGGCCGTGATCCCAGGCGGCGAGCACCTCCCTTGCCTGTGGGAGCAGGGCCTCACCGACGGGGGTGAGGTGCACCGAGCGGCGGTCTCGCTCGAACAGCGGCGCCCGCAATTGCCTTTCCAACAACCGAATCTGCTTGGACAACGCCGGCTGGCTGACGAACAGTGCCTCCGCCGCCCTGGTGAAATGCAGGTACTCCGCGGTGGTCACGAAGTACCGCAGATCACGCAAGTGAACGTCCATTCCAAATGGCTATCACAGCGGGTCTTGGACAGGCGAGGACAAACGACGCACGTTGATCAGAACAGGGCCGTGCCACTTCCCGTCGCTCCGCTCGCCCCGGTGATCTCGATGCGACGGGCATCTCGTGCAGTGGAGAGGTTGAACCCAAGATGTTCAAGGCGACCATGATCGCTACGGGGCTCGCAGTCGGGCTCGTCATGTCCAGTTGCTCGGCTCAATCGGCACAAGACGGTGAGGTCCGCGTAGAGCGCGTCGAGTTCAGCTCCGGTGGTGAAGGCATCGTCGGCGACCTCTACGTCGCCGACGGAGTGAGCCGAACTCGCCCGGGCCCAGCCATCGTCGTTACCGGTGCCTGGATGACGGTGCGGCAACAGATGGCAGCACGCTACGCGCGCAAACTCGCCGAGCGCGGCTACACCGCGCTCGTCTTCGACTATCGCGGTTGGGGCGAGAGCGGCGGGAACCGTCGCCAGTACGAAGATCCGCACGCCAAAACCGTTGATACCCGAGCTGCCTTCAGCTACCTGGCGAGCCGACCGGATATTGACGGTGCGCGGCTTGGCGGGCTGGGCATTTGCGCCAGCGCGGGCTACATGGTTGGTGCTGCGTTAGACACGCCCACGGTTCATTCGATAGCGCTGGTCGCGCCGTGGCTACACGACTGTGACGTAGTGCTGCAAACGTACGGCGGCGACTCCGGGGTTGCTGAGCTGATCGACTCCGGTCGCGTCGCCGAGGCCGAATATCGCGATACTGGCCAGCAGCGGTTCGTCCCTGCAGCCAGCTCGACGGATCGCCGCGCAATCATGTTCGGTGCGCCCTACTACACCGAGCCGGACCGAGGAATGATCACGGCGTGGCGCAATGAAGCCGACCCGGCGTTCTGGGAAGGATGGCTGGCCTTCGACGGCGTTGCCGGTGCGCCGAGGTTGAGTCAGCCGCTTTTCATGGTCCACAGTGAATCGGCCGCAATTCCAGAGGGCGCCAAGCGGTTTTACAGTCGTGTGACCGCACCGAAGTCCGAGCTTTGGCTGGACAACGTTAGCCAGTTCGATTTCTATGACCGCACCGGGCCGGTCGAGTCGGCCGTCGCAGCGGTTGCGCTGCACTTCGCAAGAACACTTTGACTGTCAATCACGCAGCAGCAGTGCTCAGTCATCCAGAGGAGATTACCCTGGCAGCGGACCCGCCACATAGGCTAGCGTAAGTTTGCATACAGTATCCGAGCAAGCCGAGAAGGGGCTGAAGACGTTGGCCACCCTGCTTCTGCACCATCCGATCTTCGCCAACCACCAGACCTCCGCGGGCCATCCCGAGCGGCCTGACCGCTACCGCGCGGTGGCGGCGGTGCTCGACCAGCCGCAGTTCGACCCACTGGTGCGCGAGATGGCCGAGATCGCCGATCTCGAGACGACGCGATACGTCCACTCCAACCGCTACGTCGACACGCTCGAAGCGGCGCGCCCCGACGCCGGCTACGTCTATCTCGACGGCGGCGACACCATGATGGAGCCCTCGACGTGGGAGGTCGTGCTGCGCGGCGTCGGTGCCACCGTCCAGGCCGTCGACAAGGTCATGACCCGCGAGGTGCAGAACGCGTTCGTCGCGTGCCGACCGCCCGGTCACCACGCCGAAACCGAACGGGCGATGGGCTTCTGCCTCTTCAACAACATCAGCATCGGCGCGCGTCACGCACAGAAGGAGTACGGGCTGGGACGCGTCGCGATCGTCGACTTCGACGTCCACCACGGCAACGGCACGCAGGAGATCTTCTACGCCGATCCGAGCGTTCTCTACGCCTCGACCCATCAGATGCCGCTCTTTCCCGGCACTGGCGAAGCCGACGAAACCGGCGTCGGCAACATCTTCAACTCGCCACTGTCGGCGGGTGATGGCGGCGGGGAGCTGCGTGAGGCATTCGAGGACCGAATCCTGCCTGCTCTCAACGTGTTCCGCCCCGAGCTCATCATCGTCTCCGCTGGCTTCGACGCGCACGAGCGTGATCCACTCGGCTCGCTGAACATGACGGCGGACGACTTCGCATGGGTGACGCGCGCATTGATGGATTCAGCCGAGACGCACTGTGACGGCCGTCTCGTCGCGGTCCTCGAAGGTGGTTACGACCTGAAGGGCCTTGCCGATTCGGTCAGCGCTCACGTCGGCGAGCTCATGAAGGGCTAAGCCGGGTTAAGCCCCTTCTCAGCTTGGCGGCGGACACTGAAGTGGCCGGAAGGAGCGTGCGATGGTCGCAGCCTTGGTTGGAGTCGTTCTGCTGCTATTCGAGCTCGTGCTGATTGCTCGCATGGTCGTCGACTGGGTGGGCGTGCTGTCCCCGTCCAGCGGTGGCAGCGGCCTCTACCAGGCCCGCCGAATCACCCACGCGATTACCGAGCCCGTGCTCGGCCCGGTCAGGCGAGTGCTCAAACCCGCGCGATTCGGATCGGTCTCGGTCGACCTTGCCTTCACGGCCGTGTTCGTGACGGTCATCATCCTGCGCAGCGCCGTGGTGCCGCTGATTCCGTTCTGAAGACCCCGAGTCAGCGAGGCGTGCCGCCCCGTTCGGCGGGCAACGGTGGCGGAAGCGGCGTCGTTGACGTCGGGGTGGTCGATGCCGGCGAGGTCACCGTTGGCGTCGTCGAGGCCGTCGGCGTGGTTGGCGTTTCCGGCCCGTGGTAATCCACCATCGGCTCCGTGCGAATCACCTCAGACCCGACGCTGACCACCAGCGAGCTCGGGGACACCGTGTAGGTGATGCCATCGTTCTCGGCGACGTACTTGCCGTCGCTCGACTTCGTGGCGGGGATGACCAGCTTGGCGCCGTCGCGCACGCGCACGCCGCGGTATTCGTACTTGCCACTCGGGCTCTCGCAGATCGCCACTCGCGAAGTGTCGGTGCTGCCGAAGGCAGCCGCCGTGTTCGGCGAGGAACACCGCGCCGTGGAGTCCACGTAGCCCTGGCTGTCGGTTGTGGGTTCGGCAGTGGCCGACGGCACCGTGATCGCGAGCAGAGCCAGGCATGCCGCCGCCGTGATGGTCAGGCGGTGGGCAGGCGCGAGGTAGGAATGCATCGTCTCCACCAGACCACGTCTGCGGCGGTTGCGCTCGTACCCACGCCGGAAACGACGCAATCGTTAGATCACTGCAATGCGAACTGGGACGTCCCGGCAATGACCGGGCTGGCGTCGGCGAATGCCGCCGGCGCAAACGACGGCGCCGCAGCTAACGCGATTAGGGGCGCGACCGCCATCGCGGCGGTGGCGATGATGAAGGCCAGTCGACGGATCATGGTGAACTCCTGATGAGGTAGATCGCGGTTACGGGGTTCAAGTCGAATCCGTATTCGCAAATTCCTTAGCCCACCAAACTTGTTCGGTGCCGTTGGTCACAATCGGCACGGCGAGGCCGAGCAGTTCGCGACCTCGCTCGAACGCTTCACCACGATGCTGCAGGAGCGCAGGTAACTCCGATCAGCCGCTAGACCCCGCGCGCTTCGTCGACGTAGACCTCTTTGATCTCCTTGGGCCCGAACGGCCAGGTGTGCTCGGCCTTGGCGTAGATCAGATAGGCGACTGCGCCAATCGCGATCCAGCCCAACGACAATCCGATCGACAGCCAGCTCGCGGACACGTAGATGTACACCCAACCGACCAGCGCGACGATCGTCGGCAGCGGGTACAGCCACTGCCGATACGGCCGTGGCAGGTCGGGCTGCCGACGGCGCAGCACGACGATCGCGGCGACCTGAGCCAACGACTGGATGATGACGAGCGTCGCGACCGCGGCGTTGATGACGGTGGTCAACGTGAACAGCGACCCGATGATGGTGATCGCACCCATGGTGACGACGCCGGCGGTGGGCAGGTTCAGCTTCGGATGCAACTTGCCGAACACCGGCAGGAACACCTTGTCGCGGGCGGCTTCGAACGGAACGCGGGACCCGCCGAGCAGTCCGGCGAAGACCGAGCCGATGGCCGCGATGACGATGAGTGCGGTGATCACCTGTGCGGTGCCACTTCCCCATGCCTGCTCGAGCACGGCCGACGCCACGGACGTCGCACTCTTCAATTCCTCCAACGGAATCGAGCCGAGTACGCCGACCTGCAGCAGGAAGTACAGGCTCATGATGCCGAGGATCGAGATGATGATCGAGCGCGGGAGGGTCCGGCCAGGATCGCGCACCTCGGCACCGAGGTACGCGGTGGTGTTGTAACCGAGGTAGTCGTAGATCGCGATGATCAGGCCCGCCCCGAGACCGGCCCAGAACGATCCGCCGCTGAAGCTGAACGCACCGGGCGTGAAGGCGAACGCCTGTGCGCTGTTGAAGTGCGAGAACGCCGCGATGATCGTGCTGAACACCGCAATCAGCATGACGACGAACAGGCCGGTGGTGAGCTTGCCGATCTGACCGATCTTGCGGACCAGGGCAGCCATGATCAACAGGGTGATGCCGACGCCGATGATCTTGCCGAGCGCGGTGTTCCCGGTTTCGCCCGTCAGGCCTGGGATCAGGTAGCCGAGGTACTGGACGAGCCCGATGATGCCGGTGGACATGATCAGCGGGATGAAGAGCACCGCGCTCCAGACGAACAGGAACGGCATCAGCCGGCCGGTCCGGTACTGGAACGCTTCGCGCAGGTAGATGTACGTGCCGCCGGCCCCGGGCATCGCTGCACCGAGCTCAGCCCAGATGAGCCCGTCGGCAAGAGCGACGATGGCGCCGATGATCCAGCCGAACATCGCCTCGGGGCCGCCGATCGTGGCGACCATGGCGGGAATCGTGACGAACGGTCCGATGCCGCACATCTGCGTCATGTTGATCGCCGTGGCCTGCAGCGGCCCGATCTTGCGCTCGAGTGCCGGTTGCGCGGACACGGCTCCGGACTTCCCCGAGCTGGTGGATGAGGGACTCACTATGCGCCTCCGTTCGTTCGTGTTTAATTCGTTAGGAAAGTTTCTTAACATATTATTGGCGCGTGTGGAAGAGTTTGCTTTGTAA
>JAOPVF010000286.1 GCA_025963195.1 Mycobacterium sp.
TGCAGCGTCGGGTACACCGAGCCGGGGCTCGGCTTCCACAGTTGCTGGCTGCGCTCGGCGATCTCCTGGATCATCTCGTAGCCGTGCATCGGCCGGTCGGTCAGCAGCTTGAGGATCGCGGCACGCACGTCACCGCGCCTGCTGCGTCCGCCGCCACGGGGTCCGCCACGGCGGCCTCCGCGAGGTCCACCGGGGCCCCCGGGACCGAAGCCACCGGGACCGAAGCCGAAGCCGCGACCGGGGCCGAAGCCGCCGGGACCGAAGGCCGGTCCGAAACCGAAGCCGGCGTCGCCGCCTCCGCGGTGCTCCCGGACGTGGTCGCGGAAGTCGCGACGGGCTTGTCTGCGCTGTTCGTGCAGGGCGCGGCGGTCACCGGGACCGAATCCGAAACCTGGGCGGCCCACGTAGGGGCTCTCGAACTGACCCTCGGGGGGTCCTTCATTGAATGGGGCGTTCATGTCTGTGTCCTTCTTTCGACTGGAAACGCCGAAATGCGCTTCCGATACGTTGACGATATATCGGAAACTATCGCGATGCAACTACTAATTTGGACTCAGTCGTCGGCCCGCTCGTCGATCGTCGTGATCAGCCAGCGCGCCCACTGCGCCTCCATGGTCGCGTTCCGCAGGCCGAACTCCAGCGCCGCGCGGCCATAGAAGTCGCCAACCTCGTCCCAATCGATCGAATCACGCAGGTGCTCAAGGCGTTTCAACTCGGAGTCGGCGTGCTCGGCGAAGGCCGTGACGTAGGCGCGGGCGTCCTCGACCGGGATCTCGTCGAGTAGGAAGACGCGCAACAGGTCGGGTCTGCGCCAGGCCGGATCGTCCTGTGGGTTGGTGATCCAGCGCACCAGCTCGGCCCGGCCTGCGTCGGTGACGCGATACTCCTTGCGGCCGCGCGGGCCGACGTCGGACACCTCGATCAGGCCGCCGGTCGCTAGCTTGTTGAGCTCCCCGTAGAGCTGACTCTGAGTCGCCGGCCATACGTTCGCCATCGACTTCTCGAAGCGTTTGAGCAGGTCATAGCCGCTGCCGGGGTGCTGTGCCAGCATTCCGAGTGCTGCGATGCGAAGGCTCACCGGACAAGCGTACGGCCCGACATTCCAATTGTGGAACGTCGGGCCGCAGCGCGTGTCGGATCAGACGGTTGCCTCGGCACCTTCGCGCTCGGTTAGCGGCGACATCTTCCACGGGCCGCGCGTCGCCAACACGTAGTACAAGCCGAAGGCAACGCCGCAGCCGATGAACCAGCTGTACTGCGATGCGCCCGCCATTCCGAAGACGATGCCTCCGAGCAGGACGGGAGCCATGGCCAGGACTGCACCTACCGCCGTCGCCACCACGGCGGCCGGGTTGTAGCCGTTCTTGTACCAGTAGTTGGAGCCCTTGGACATGGTGAACAGGTCGTCGACGACGATCTTCTGCTTGCGGACGAGATAGAAGTCCGCGAGGAGCACGCCGAACAGCGGGCCGATGAAAGCGCCGAGGGTCTCCAGTGTGTAGTGGATGACTTCTGGGTTGCTGTACAGGTTCCACGGCGTGAGCAGTACGGAGCCGACGGCGGCGATCATGCCGCCCATTCGCCAGCTGATCTTCTGCGGGCTGACGTTGGAGAAGTCGAATGCGGGCGAGATGAAGTTGGCCACGATGTTGATGCCGATGGTGGCGATGGAGAATGTCAAGGCGCCCAACACGATTGCGGTCACGCTGTCGATTCGGGCGACGGTCGCGACCGGGTCGGTGAGCAACTCTCCGAACACCGGGACCGTCGCGGCCGCGGTGACGACGACCAGCAGCGAGAACACCAGGAAGTTGACCGGTAGGCCCAGGAAGTTGCCCTTCTTGACGGCCTTGAAGCTCTTGCCGTAACGGGCGAAGTCGCCGAAGTTCAGCATCGGACCGGAGAAGTAGGACACCACCAGCGCGATCGCGCCGAGCATGATGACGAGTGTGTTGCCCTTCTTCTCGCCACCGAGGTTCAGGCTGACGTGCCAGCCGGACTTCCACAGCAGGTAACCGCACAGGATGAACATCACGACGTACACGGCAGGCCCACAGAAGTCGATGAACTTGCGGATCGACTCCATGCCGCGCCAGAAGACGGCGGCCTGGAGGATCCACAGCAGCGTGAAGCTGCCCCACCCAAGCACGGACAGTCCGGTGAAGCCGTACTGATCGGCGTCCGCGTAAGGGGCCAAGCCGGGGAACAGCTTGAGCAGTACGACGTCCAGTGCCGCCGACGCCAAGTAGGTCTGGATGCCGTACCACGCCACTGCGATCAGACCGCGGATGATCGCGGGAATGTTGGCCCCCAGCACGCCGAATGGGCTGCGGCACACCACCGGATAGGGAACGCCCGCCTGCTGGCTGGGCTTGGCGACGAGATTGCACAAGTAGTAGACGATCACGATGCCAACCAGCAGGGCGATGAGCACCTGCCAGCTGGCAAGGCCGAGCGCGAACAAGCTGCCTGCGGTGACGTAACCGCCGACGCTGTGCACGTCCGACATCCAGAACGCGAAGATGTTGTAGGACGACCAGGTTTGCTTGCCAAGCGGCGCGAGGTCCTCGTTGGTCAGCCGAGGGTCGTAGTCCGGCTTGATGACTCCGGCGCCCACGGGATGCCCTGCGGCTTCGACGATGTCGCCTGCGCCGATCTTGGCGCCCGGCGGCTGTTCTCTCACTTCGGTCATGTCGATGGCTTCCTGTCATCACAGTGCAGTGGATGCAGGAAACGTAGCCACGGCATATTTCGTAGCCGTTGCCTCAAGAATATATTTTCGTCAGCTATCCGTCGGCTCGAGGAGGCCGCTACCTGGGGGAAGGGTGGCGACCACCCGGTTGAGGTTGTGATGGTGCGCCGTTGCTGCGGCCAGCAGTCGGTCGACGTCGCGGCACACGAACGCATCGAGCATGACTTGGTGGTCCTGGTGTAGTCGTGCCCGGTCGGTGGTCTCGACGTGCACCATGGCTTGGACGGGTTCGGTTATGTTCCACGCGGATTCGAGCATGTGCATGAGGCGAAGCATGCGGGAGGGTCGGGTCAAGCCGATGTGGAACTCGCGACTCTGACGGTGGTAGGTCTGCGAGTCGTCTTGGCGTACTGCGACTTCCAGGAGTCGATTGATCTCGACGACGTGCGCGCGGTCGGCGTCGGTGGCGAGGTTCACCGCCGCCGCCAGCGCCGCGGACTCGAGCGTCTCGCGCACTAGGTACATCTCGGCCAGCTCGCTGGCCGTCAGCTGAGCGACGGTATAGCCGACGTTGGGCTGATGCTGCACCAATCCCTCGGCGCTGAGGGTCTTGAGGCTCTCGCGCACCGGGATGGCGCTGACCCCGAACAGTTCGGCGACGTCGCCGACGGGGATCGGCGTGCCCGGCGGCACCCCGCCGTCCAGGATCACCCGGCGGAGTTCGTCGACGATGGTCTGCTGGGAGGTGCCGTCGCCGTTCACCGCCAGCTTGAACAGCAGCGCTGAGTGGCGACGGGCCGGCATCCAGCGATCTTCCTACGTTTCTGCTCTCAGCGGCGGACGAGCAATGAGCCACCGCAACATTTCACTATTGACATGTCACTAGTGGAGTGTCAGTCTGGAATCACTACTTCTTCAGCCCAGGAGGCTCCCCATGACCGACACGAAGGATTTCTCGCCGACCGACCCGGCCGGACTGCCCGGCGATGGTCAGTTCTTCCAGGTGGGCAACTATGCGCCCGTCGCCGACGAACTCACCGAGTACGCACTGCCCGTCGAGGGCGCCATTCCGCCCGAACTCGACGGCTGGTACCTGCGCAACGGACCCAACCCGCGGCAGGCCACCGCGCACTGGTTCACCGGTGACGGCATGATCCACGGCGTCCGCATCGAGGATGGCCAGGCCAAGTGGTACCGCAACCGATGGGTGCGCACCGACAGCTTCATCGAGGACTTCCCGCTCTACGGCCCCGACGGGTCGCGCAATCTGCGGGCCGCCAAGGCCAACACCCACGTGGTCAACCACGCAGGAAAGACCCTGGCGCTGGTGGAATCGTCACTTCCCTACGAGATCTCCAACGACTTGGACACCATCGGCGCGTACGACTTCGGTGGCAAGCTCATCGACTCCATGACAGCCCACCCGAAAATCTGCCCGACGACGGGGGAGCTGCACTTCTTCGGCTACGGCAACATCTTCGAGCCACACGTCACCTACCACCGCGCCGACGCCAACGGGGACCTGGTGATCAGCCGCCCGCTGGACGTCAAGGCGCTCACGATGATGCACGACTTCGCCCTCACCGCGCAGCACGTGATCTTCATGGACCTGCCGATCGTGTTCAACCTCGACGTCGCGATGAAGGGTGAGGGCGACATGCCCTACCGCTGGGACGACGCCTACGGCGCCCGGCTCGGTGTGATGCGCCGCGACGATCCGTTCGGCGAGGTGCGGTGGTTCGAGATCGACCCGTGCTACGTCTTCCACGTGGCCAACGCCCATGACTCCGCCGACGGGAAGTCGGTTGTGCTGCAGGCGATCCGCTACCCCGAGCTGTGGCGCGACAACGGCGGCTTCGACGCCGACGGCGTGCTGTGGAGCTGGACGATAGACCTGACGGCCGGAACGGTGTCAGAGCGTCAACTCGACGACCGCAACATCGAGTTCCCCCGCATCGACGACAGGCTCGCCGGCCTGCCCGCCCGCTACTCCGTCTCGGTCGGCGACCACAACTGGGTGCGCCACGACCTGCCGACCGGTGAGGCCGTGGAGCACGACCTCGGCACCGGCGGCCCCGGCGAGGCGGTGTTCGTGCCGTCCGGGTCGGGGACCGCCGACGAGAGCAACGGCTACTACCTCGGCTACGTCTACGACCCCGCCCGCGACGGCAGCGATCTGGTCATCCTCGACGCGTCCGACTTCGCGGGCGAGCCGGTGGCCACGATCCACTTGCCGCAACGCGTGCCGTACGGCTTCCACGGAAACTGGATCAGCGTGTAATCCGCGGGCGCCACCAGCGTCGGCAGTTATCGTGACCGAATGACTGTCAAGTGGCTCGACCATCCCGAGGCGCACGACTACGACGCGGCCACCGACTACCTCACGATGGTCGCGGAACCCGACATCGTCGCGCGCACGGTCGATGTGCTCAAAGGCGAAAGTACGATCTTCCGCAAGGCCAAGGACATCCTGCGCGCGGCCGAGCTGGCCTTGTTGACGGAGTCCAACCTGCGCGTCAAGGGTGACCTCGCCAAGATCGACGCAGGCAAGAAGCTGTCGCCGATCCTCTTGGTACGCGGAGACTTCCGGACGGCGACACCGTTGCAGATCGCCGACGGATATCACCGGGTGTGCGCCAGCTATTTGACCGACGAGAACACGCCGATCCCATGCCGGCTGGTGTCCTGGCAGCGATGACCCGCTGAGATGTCGGGGTTCGGGTTCGACACGCTGGCGCTGCTGGCCGTCATCGGCATGGCCGGGCCGCTGCTTGCGGCAGTGCCCCGGCTCGGCGTTCCGGTCGTCGTCGGTGAGCTCATAGCCGGGATCGTGGTCGGCAAAACAGGATTCGGAATCGTCGACGCATCCGACCCGACCTTCACCCTGCTCGCCAACGTCGGCTTCGCGCTGGTGATGTTCGTCGTCGGCACCCACGTTCCGGTTCGCGACACCACGTTGCGCAGCGCGCTCCCGAAGGCACTGCTGCGCGCCGTGCTCGTCGGTGCCGTTGCGGCCGTCCTCGGCGTCGTGCTGGCAGGCGTGTTCGGCACGGGACACGCTGCGCTCTACGCCGTGCTGATGGCGTCGTCCTCGGCCGCGCTGGCACTCCCGGTGATCGACTCGCTCGGCCTCGGGGGCCCGCAGGTCCTTTCCGTCACCGCCCAGATCGCGATCGCCGACGCCGCGTCGATCGTGTTGTTGCCGTTGGTGATCGATCCCAGCCGGGCACCGCGCGCAGCGCTCGGCGCGGTCGCCGTCGTCGGCGGGGCTGCAGTGCTGTACGTGGTGTTTCGGTACTTCGAGCGGAGCGGTCACCGCAAGCGCCTGCATCACTATTCAGAGGATCGCAGGGAGGCGCTCGAGCTGCGGATCAGCTTGATCACCCTGTTCTCGCTCGCGGCGCTCGCCGTCGCCACCCACGTGTCGATCATGCTCGCGGGATTCGCTCTCGGCCTGGTGATCTCGGCGGTCGGCGAACCCCGCAGGCTGGCCCGCCAGCTGTTCGGCATCACCGAGGGCTTCTTCGGTCCGCTGTTCTTCGTGTGGCTCGGCGCCTCGCTGCAGGTACGCGAGCTCATCGACCATCCCGACTTCATCGCCCTCGGAATCGGACTCGGTTTCGGAGCGATGCTCGCCCACTGCGCCGCCAGGGTGCTCGGCCAACCACTGGCCCTCGGTGTGCTGGCGGCAGCACAGCTCGGGGTCCCGGTCGCAGCGGCCACGCTCGGCATCGAACGAAACCTGCTGGCGCCAGGGGAGCCGTCGGCGCTCATCCTCGGAGCACTGATCGCCATCACGGGCACCTCGATCGCAGGCGCCGTGGCCAAACGCGGCCAGAAGACTTGACCTACTGGGAATCCCGAACCGGCGTCGCGGCGTGCACGGC
>JAOPVF010000036.1 GCA_025963195.1 Mycobacterium sp.
ACAGCCGGGCGGCGCGCACGGCGTCGGCGTCGATCTCGTCCGGCCGGATCTGCAGGTCCGGTGCCGAGGGCTTGCGGTAGAAGTACAGCGGAAAGTGATCGGGCGGGAAGATCTCGCAGAACGTGACGGGGGTGGGGTACTCGTCGTGGGTGCTGACGTAGGTGTTGTCGACGCCGAGGCGGGCCAGTTCGGCGCGGACGAAGCGGCCGAAGGGGTCGTCACCGACACCGGAGATCAGCGCGCTGCGGTTGCCGAGCCGGGCCGTGGCCACCGCGACGTTGGCCGCGCTGCCGCCGAGGAACTTCCCGAACGACGTGACGTGTTCGAGGCCGACGCCGGTCTGCAATGGATAGACGTCGACGCCGCTGCGTCCGATGACGAGGGCGTCGAATGCGTTCGTGGTGGTCAATTCTGCTCCCCAGCAGTCGTGGTCGTGCGTCGTAAACGACTGTGCCCTCCATCACTCGGCTCTGTCAATAGTTTGTCCTGACATTCGGACTTTCAATCATGCGATGCTAAGATTCAGCCACTCTTTCGACGTCGCCGCGAGATCGGAGCAGACGTGCCGCTGGCAGTGGAACTCGACAGGTCTAGTCCTATCCCGCTTTACTACCAACTCGCCCAGGCGATCGAGGCTGCCATCCGTGATGGCGACCTGGCACCCGGAGACCGCTTCGAGAACGAACTGGCACTGGCCAAGCGGCTGACCCTGTCCCGGCCCACCACGCGCCGGGCCATCCAGGAACTGGTCGACAAGGGCATGCTTGTCCGCAAGCGCGGTGTCGGCACGCAGGTCGTGCAGAACCCGGTGCACCGTCGCGTCGAGCTGACCAGTCTGTTCGACGACCTCGCCAGGGCTGGGCAGGAACCGACCACGCAACTGCTCGATTACCGCACCGGTGTTGCACCCGCGGAAATCGCTGCCGACCTGAATCTGAGTGCGGACCACGAGGTGGTCACCATTTCGCGGCTGCGCAGTGCCAACGGCGAACCGTTGGCAGTGATGACGAATTACCTGCCCGTTGAGTTTGCGCCGGATCCTTCCGAGTTGGAGGCCAGCGGGCTGTATCAGACGATGCGGACGCGCGGCGTACACATCCGCCTGGCGCGTCAGCGAATCGGAGCCCGGCCTGCGACGAAGACCGAGGCGCGGCTGCTCGACGAGAAGCCGGGCGCGCCGTTGCTCACGATGAGTCGCACGGCGTTCGACGACTCTGGCAAGGCAGTCGAGTTCGGCGATCATTGCTACCGGGCGTCGCGCTATTACTTCGAGACCACGCTCGTCGACCGCTGACCAGCGGGCGCAGTGGTGCCACGGACCATCAACACGGGCTCGAGAACCACGTCACGATTCCGGTCGAGGTTGCCCTCAAGCAGGCCCACCGCCATCCGAACGGCGTGGCCGGCAAGGGCGTTGGCGTCCTGGTGCACCGTGGTCAGATCGATCCGGGGGTTGTCGGACAGGTGGCTGTCGTCGTAGCCGATCAGTGACAGGTCGCCTGGCACGTCGACGCCTGCCCTGGTGAATACGTCCAGAAGTCCGAGCGCGCAGCGGTCGTTGCCCGCCAGCACGGCGGTGGGCAGTCTGCGGTCGGCGAGCATCGCGCGCGCCGCGTCGGCGCCCGCAGCCTCGTTGTGCGCGCCCGGAATCACCTTGGCGTAGGCGGAGAGTCCGTGCCGCCGCATCGCCGCCCGGTAGGCCCGCCGCCGGTCGGCCGACCCCGGATCGGTGCCGCCGTCCACGTGATGAATGTCCCGATGTCCGATGTCGTACAGGTAGTTGACCGCTTGCCCGATGCCCTTCGCGTCATCGGTTCGTACCGTCGCCAAGCCCGGTGTCGGTGCGAGCCTCCGCCCGACGACCACCACCGGCACCCGCTGGGCCAGGGTCTTGAAGTAGTCCGGATCGGATTTCGGCCCGAGTAGGATCAGGCCCTCGCAACGGTGGCTCAGCAGGGCCTCGACGGGCACCGATTCGGCTCGGTCGGACAGGTTGGCCGACAGCAACACCTCATAGCCGATACCTTCAGCGGCCGGGTAGATACCGGTGACGAGTTCGGCTTCGAACAGTTGGCGGATGTCCAACAGCACACCCAGCGTTCGGCTGCGTCCTCGCGCGAGCGACCGCGCAGCCGAATCCGGCCGGTACCCGATCTCGTCGGCCACGGCGAGCACTCGCTCACGGGTCTTTTCACTGGCCCCAGGCTTGCCGTCCAGCACGAAGGACACCAGGGTCCGGGACACGCCGGCCCGCCTGGCTACGTCGTCCATCGTCGGCCGGCGGACTGGCCGGTTGCCCGCGGCGGATGGGGGCACCAATAGACCCTCCTGAATGTGACGGTTGACACAGCGCTGTGCTGCGTTCATATTAGTCCTAACGCGCTTTACTAACGCGCTTTAGGTCCGCGAAAACATAGGAGTTCCTCGATGAGGTTGGGTGTGTACACCGCGGTGCTGCACGACATGCCGCTGCGACAGGCACTGACCACCATCCGGTCGCTCGGACTGACGGGCGCGGAAGTCAACGCCGGCGGCTTCCTGCCCAGCCCGCACCTGCCGGTGGCCGATCTGCTCGACGGCGAGCTGGATCCGGCTGCCTACCTGGCCGTCTTCGAGGAGATCGGGGTGCAACTGACGGGTCTGAACGTCAATGGCAACCCGTTGCACGCCGATCCCGAGGTAGGCCCGGAAGACGCCGACGATCTGCGCCGTGCGATCCGAGTCGCCGCTACGCTCGGCGTGCGCC
>JAOPVF010000296.1 GCA_025963195.1 Mycobacterium sp.
ATGTTTCCACCAATGAAGTGGCGCACCATGGTTCGCTCGGCGGGCGTACCGCGGGAACTGCATCCAACGACCCAGCCGAACTCGGGCGGAAACCAGCCCGGACGCCCGCCTGCCAGCCGGGACCACCTGTCCGCCGACACCGATCTCGACGGAAAACCGCTGTGGACCACGCGGCGGTCGATCTTCGCCCCGTGGCGGGCGTGGATTCGGCGGCGAACGTGGCCCGTCGACATCCGTTGCCTTGCCGGATAGGCCCCCGACGTCGAGCTGCCGTTGCCGACCCCGGCGCACCAGGCGCTGCCGCAGCAGGCGTTGCTTCATCGGCTGTGGGGACCGCCACCCACTGCATTCGGATACGGGATTCGCTCCGGCAGCGGGCTTTCCGCGTCCAACCCTCACGGACTGTGCACCTACGGCATCACATGCAAGGCCATCGTTGACGACGTGCTCGGCGGCGACGTGGGCCGAGTGCATTCCTACGGTGCCCGCTTCGCCGGCGTGGTGTTCCCCTCGTCTTCGTAGGTGGCGTCCAGCCGTGCGCCGCGTGGGCGTTTGAACTGTGCCCTAAGGGCGTTGGCCAGGAGGGTTTTTTCGACGGGCCCGTGATGAGCACGTTGTAGGCGTCGGCCAGGAATCGCAGCGAGATTAGGTCCGTCCACCGCTGCTGGTCGAAGCTGACCGCCGCCGTGTCGTCCCAGGCCTGCAACTACGTCGTCGGTGTCCAGGTGGGCGGCTTTGGCACGGCGGGCGGCGGATTGGCGGTCGCGGCGGGTGACCCGTCAGCCAGCAGCATCTCCAGGTAGTCGTGATCAGGCAGCCGGTTCGATCGGGCCAGGGCCAGCCGCTCGGAGAGGGTGTCGAGCAGCTGGCCGAACTTGAGCCGGTTCGACGGGCCGCCACGATTAACCATCTGCCGGGGCCGCCGCTACAGCCGCACAACCGTTGCTTCGGTGTGCTCGGATGTAGGCGCCACGATCCGTCTCAGATACTTTGCCGCGGTCAGGGCCGGGTGCCGGCCATGTGGATTGCCGTAGTGGAGAAGTAGGGTGGCCCGAACTGTGTTCGGCGCACACGGCAAATTACCGTGGAATGTGCGGTAGCCCCAGAATAGGTAGAGGTTACCCGGCTTTAGCTGGACCGAGTATTTCTCGGGGGCTTTATTGAACTCTCGCACTACGCGCTTGCGATATAACCGATTCTGCACAAAGACTTTCTCGAATATGTTAAACATCACAGAGCCTCGGAAAGGCCGTCGGTTCGGAAACACAACCAACTCCCCCGATTTTCCGGCGCCAGCTGTCGGAATGAATAGTGGAACCAGCATCGTTACGACCGCGGCGTCATAGTGAAATCGGAAGGAACTGGCTTCCCTTTCCGGTCCGGCAAGCACCCGGAGGACGCTGTAGATCTCTTCGTTCTCTGTGACCCCTTGCGGACAACGAGCGGACGCGAGACGCTCGAGAATCGCGCGCACGGTTCGATCAGTAACGAAACGATGCGCCGGTGTACCCTCTTCATTGCTCGGATGAATTACGCAAAAGTCATACTCACCGTACTCGGCGATGCTTGAATTTACGCTTTGCCGCGCTTCTTCCAGCCAGCCCGTTGATACCACATTTTCCAGACAGACGAATCCCGTCAGATCCAGCTTGTCAGCAACCTCGGGAATGGACAGGTGCAGATCATCCAGCAACACTGTCGTCATTGCCACACTGTACTCCTGACACTCGCGCTCCAATTGACGTATCGGACAACGACTTCGTCGCGTCAACATCCGGTGGCGGCCGGCGGAGGACACGACCCCCGGGCGCGCGCCGCGCATGCAGATCCCGGCCCTCGATCGGCCGTCACCCACGGTGGCCGTGTTTCCCCTCGACAGGCTGGTCGACTGGCCACGATGGATGACACTGGTTTGGAGCCGTTGCGTCCGCATGCGATCGGTGCCGGCCGCTCTGCTCGGCGCGTGAAAGTCGATACGGCCAAGCCATAGGTGCACAGGCCATCGTCAAGCAACGCTAACCGTGCACATCGGTCTTTTCCGGCTGCTGGACGGGTGAACTAGCAGGACAACCGCTATGGCAACGATATTCGCCATGCCGGTCCGCCGATTTCATTGTCGCCGCCGAAGGGAAGGTGCCGTTGTGGGTTATTCGACGGTGACCGACTTGGCCAGGTTGCGGGGCTTGTCGATGTCATAGCCTTGGGCCTGGGCGAGCGAGGCCGCGAAGACCTGCAGTGGAATCGTGGAAAGCAGCGGCTGGAAAAGCATTGACACCGCGGGGATTTCGATCAGGTAGTCGGCGTAAGGGCGCACTGTATCGTCGGCCTCCTCGGTGATGACGATGGTGACCGCGCCGCGGGCCTGAATCTCGCGGATGTTCGACATCAGCTTGGCATGCAGCATCGCGGCATTCTTCGGCGACGGCATCACCACGATGACCGGTACGCCGTCGTCGATAAGCGCGATCGGCCCGTGCTTGAGCTCGTTGGCGGCGAAACCCTCGGCGTGGATATATGCCAGCTCCTTCAGCTTGAGCGCTCCCTCGAGGGCGACCGGGTAGCCGACGTGGCGGCCGAGGAACAGCACCGTCGATGACAGCGCAAACCCGCGGGCCAGCTCGGCGATGGGTTCGAGACCGTCCAGCACCCGTGCCACTAGCTCGGGCATGGCTTCGAGTTCCCGGTACTCGCGTTCCACCTCGTCGGGATATTTGGTGCCGCGGGCCTGGGCCAGCGCGAGGCCGACGAGGTAGTTGGCGGCGATCTGCGCCAGGAACGTCTTGGTGGACGCCACCCCGATCTCGGGTCCGGCGCGGGTTCAGAGCACCGCGTCGCATTCGCGCGGAATCTGGCTGCCGTTGGTGTTACGGTGCCCGACATAACCCACGATTCCGCACATATCGCATACCGCACTGCGAGCCCGTTCGAAAAGTAGCAAATTCTCAACGATTTGCCGAATCTGCACGCAAATGATTGCTACGACAACAACATCAGAGAACAATACGCCCAACCTCCATCGCCTGCCACTTCAGTAGTCGTAACGTGATTACTCTCAGCAAACTTGTCCCCGTCGGCTGGCGGTATCCCCTGCGAGGGATCTCGGGGTGAGGGATGTCCGAGTGAACCCGACTCGTATCGCTGTCCAGGAACGATGCAACTTGCATCCGCCTTGGCGTTCCGATATCGAGGGCCGGGTGGTCGGCTGGGTGGTTGTGCTAGCAATCGCCGGGCGAATTTGTCGCAAGGGGTTTGGCGATTGCTAGATCTTCTAGAATTTGCAATCAAGAGGACTTCGACACATCGAGGTTGATCGTGCGTCCCCGCATCGCAAGCTCCGTCGATCTGCGCGGGTACTGGACCGAGTCGTTGAGGTATCTCCTTCAAATAACCACTCTCTGACGATAATCCGCGTGGCAGATCCATACGAGTCGCGCAGCGGGGTGCCGAGAGCATAGGTAGTCCGTCAGTACAGGCGATCCATTCTGAGCGTATCGCCAGCGTCGGGTCGGAGATTTATTAAGTCAATCTAGCGAATTTACTTTGACATCGCCATCCTCCCCTTGCGCCAAGTTTGGCAAAGCAATATCATCGCTTGATCTGCGTTGTTTGACGTAGAACCAGGTCCACCAGCGGAGGGTGGTGGCCGGGAATGGCTCGGGAGCGCAAACCTCGGGCCGGGGGATGGCGGGGGGATTAGGGCCGGGCCGGTCCGGAATGAAAGACGGCCTCTGTCGGCGGTCGAAGGATTCTTGCCGCTCTTCGTCTCGCGATCCTCCGGCGGTTGGGCTGAGCATCACCGACATGGGCATGTCTACGTGCTGTCGACCGGTCACGTCGGGGAGCGGAGATCGATCGACATCGCTGGCTTACTTCGGGCGCCTCGAAGTCAAGGTCGGTCAATGACTGCGCAGAGGACCTTGGCCTATACGCATGAATCTGCGGAAGACGAACGTTCGGGGGGAGATATAGAAGAATGAATGGAGACCGTAAAGCATTGTGCGCTAGGTGTTTCCGATGGGTGTCGAGGTGAGGCAGCCGCGGCGCGACGATACCGGCGGGCGCTTTTCGTTGGGTATCGAGACAGCCGCCTCCGACCTGCTTGATTCCACCGCGGGCAACGATCTGCACGCGCTTCGTGCGGTGCTACGCGTCAGTCAAGCGGTGTCGGGTGCGCAACACCTCGACGACGCACTGGAGGTGATTGCTGAGCAGTCGCTTATCGCGCTGGACGCGGCCTCGTTCTCGATAAGCCGCTGGGAGCGCCACCGCGGCATGCTGCGAACCCTGATCAACGTTGGTGAACTGGGCCCGCGTGAAGAGCGCTGGCCTCGCGACGAGCAGTACCCGCTCGCCGAAGACCGGCAAATGACCGAATTACTCCGGCAGGGACGCCCGTACGTCAACTCCATCGAAAACGACGAGAACGCATCAGCAGCTGTGTCGCGACTCCGCCGACTAGACAAAGAAAGTGAGTTGGCGGTGCCGGTGATGTACGAGTCGGCCATATGGGGCGAACTGTGGGCCACCGGCCGCCGGGGCCGACGTTTTGGCCCCGACGACTTACGATTGCTCGCGGCCATCGCTGCTCAGGTTTCGGTGGCGATCGGTAGATCCGAGCTGTTCACCGAGGTCTCGCGGTACGCCAACGAAGATCCGTTGACCCGGCTGGCCAATCGACGCGGATTAGACGAATGCCTGCGCAGACTCGAGAACGGTGACGGCGCGCCGACGCTCCTCGTGTGCGATCTGGATGGGTTGAAGCAGGTCAACGACAGGGATGGCCATCCCGCCGGTGACGCACTGCTACGCGGCGTAGCCGGCACTCTAAGCGATGTCGCCTCCGAATTCCGGGCGTCGCTCGTCGCGCGCTTGGGTGGCGACGAGTTTTGCGTTGTGCTTCCCACCGCCTCGCTTGCGCAGGCGCGGAAATTTGCCTGCACCGCCAGCCGCCGGATTGCCGTTGAGGTGGCTCCCGATGTCTCGCTCTGCTGGGGTGCAGCCGCCCGTGATGCCGATACCAGCACCGTGCAGGAGCTGATCACCAACGCCGACGCCGCCCTGGTCGAAGCCAAACGCCTCGGACCTGGTCGCCTGCGGCTACACGTGCCCGGGGAACGCGGCCTGCCCGCGGGCCCGGACCGGCGTCGGTCTCTGGCGTCGGGGCGCCGCGCGGCGGACGATCTGGTCCCGCGCTTTGTCGAACTGGTCGAGCAGCGCCAGCCCCGGACGACCCTCCTTGCCCTCGAGCTGCTCGCGTGCGAGTTGAGTGACGCTGCTCGCGCGGCCGCGTGGTCCATCTCCGTCACGACCGACGATTTCGCGGGTGTTCGCACTGTTCGGGGTGTGGAAAGCGCGCTCGATCCTCACTCGGGTCTGCGTGTGGTCGAGCTGGCCAAGGACATGGTTTACCCGCTCGCCGACTACCCGGCCACGGCACAATGCCTCGCACGCGGCAGCGCGTTCGTAGCAGGGATCGACCTGGGCGGCTCCGACGCCGCCGAGGTCGAGGTGATGAGGGAACTCGGCTACCGTGCGGTACTCGCGGTCGGAACCTGTGACCGCCAACGTGGCTACCTGCTCGAGATCTACTCCGACGGCGACCACGCTGAATTGGCCGCCATCGCTCCTCATGCCTGCGTGCTTGCCCACTACTGCGTCCAGGTGGTCGCAGGACGACCCCCGCTCCCGGAAGCGGCTCACACCCTGCCACGCGCCGGCGCCGACGGGACCGCCCAGCGGGAATGAAGGCTTGGCGCAGCGGGACAGCGCCATTTCATTTGATTGCACCGGGTTACGACGCTCGACCGGGCAGCAATGGTAAGCAAAGAGCCACAACGCTGTTGACACTTCAGAAGCGGATAGCTGGACTTAGAGACGCGCACGCAGCGATGCCTTAACGCACCGGGAACACACGCACTGTAGGGAGTGGCGTGGCGACAACGCGAGAGCCCTGGTGACACCTATACGATGAGCAACCGCATAGGACCAATATCGATAACGATTAGCCGCAGGCCATCATCTGCACTAGAACCAGCTCGACGCAGGCTGGTCAGGGTGCAGACGCCGAACCCTGCCCGCCGCAGCAAATTCCGGATCCGAGTGCAGCGGGCGCCGGGAAATTGAACGGCGGGCGGCTCGTCACGTGGAGGCCTGCACCAAGTTGCCGAACGTCGGCAACATCTGCGGGGAGTCGTCCTCGAGGTAGCGCCGTGCCGACGTCTGGCCTGAACTGCGGCTAATTTCCGCAAACGTGCCTCGGTTACCGGCGGTAATGTCGATCCTCGGAGCGGTACGCGCGGAAGGGGAGCCGTGTCATGGGAGTGCAAGCCGACGTCAGCCCGTACGGGTCGCAGACCGTGATGGGTCCTGGTTGGCCGAATGTCGAGGAGGAGCAGCTCGCCGCGGCAGCGGCAGAGTACACACAGTTCGCGACGAAGCTGACGGGGTCCGTCGTGCCGTTGCAGCAGAGCCAACTGCAGGCGCTCGCCGCCCAGTGGACCGGAGCCGGTTCCGTCGCCGCATCGGGCGAAGCGACCTCGATCATCGCAGGTCATGAGGCCAATGCTGCCCACGCGGCGGCTATCGCGCTCAAACTGCAGACCATGGAGGCCAGCGTCG
>JAOPVF010000353.1 GCA_025963195.1 Mycobacterium sp.
TCGCCGAACAGGTCATGACTGCTCGCGAAGGTCAGCACCGGCGGCCCGTCGAGGTCATAGCCGACGGCCACGCGGCCCGCCAACGAATCCCGGACACCGCCCACTGGCGCGACCGGACCCGACATGACCCAATCCCGTTCCCTGCGATGGAGATGCACGGGCAGGTCGGGAAGGTCGAGCAGCCCGCACACGTGGTCCCAGTGCGCGTGCGTCGGCAACGCGAAGTCGATGCCGTCGGCGCCGACCGCGGACTCCCTCAAGGCCGTGATCGTCGGGACGACGTCGGCCGGCGGCCGCACGGCAGACCGCAGGAACGCGGGAAGTTGTGCGACTGCACGGTTTCCGGCATCGACACACACGCCAGGGTCCACGATGAAGGTGGCCTGCGGGTGCGTCACGACGAACGACGCGAGCGAGTTGCCGAGCCGTCGCGGCTGCCTGCGTCCCTCGACGATGAAGGAGGTGGGGACCGACTGGCGCACCTGGCGCAGCGCCGTGACGGACACGGTGACGGAGGTCTGCGGCAATCCGGCGTCGGTCAGTGACCGCAGGAACCGGTCATCGGCTCGGCGGGGTCGGACCGCGCCCGAGGCGAGTCCGATGAGGGAGCCGCAGCATGCGGCGAGTGATGGGGATTGCACGTTTTGGGGCATGTGGGCGAAGCTATAACTTCAGGTCGACCTGAAGTAAAGGGCGAAAGATGACTCGAACCGGGCAACGCATCGGAGACGCCGCGGCGACACTCGGCGTGGCGGCACACGTCCTGCGTCATTGGGAGGACGTCGGCCTACTCCACCCTGGCAGGCTGAGTTCGGGCCACCGCGCCTACGACGAGCAGACGATCGGCCAGGCCAGGATGATTCAGATCTGCCAACGCGCCGGGCTGTCACTCGCCGACATCGGTGCACTCGGCGCGAGCGACCGTGCGAAACGCATCGAACTCATCGAACTCAAGCGCGCCGAACTCGCCGAGCACCTCGCTCGAGTTCGGCGGGCCGACGAGTTCCTCGCACACATCGTGACGTGCACGCACCACGTCATCTCCGAGTGTCCGGAGTGCTCGGAGTTAGTCGGCGATCAAGCGCTGCGGCCCCGCTCCACCCGGTAGTGGCGCACCAGCGCGTCGGTCGAACTGTCGGACTGCTCGGCGGGGGAGCCGTCTTCGGTGAGCACCGGCAGCAGTGCCTTGGCCTGGGTCTTGCCCAGCTCCACGCCCCACTGGTCGAACGAGTCGATGCCCCAGATCACGCCCTCGGTGAACACCTGGTGCTCGTACAGCGCGATCAGCTGACCCACCACCGACGGCGTCAACTTCGTCGCGAGAATCGAAGTGGTGGGCCGGTTTCCGGGCATCACCTTGTGCGGAACGACGGCGGCAGGCGTGCCCTCCGCGGCGATCTCCTCGGCGGTCTTGCCGAACGCCAGCACCTGAGTCTGCGCGAAGAAGTTGCTCATCAGCAGGTCGTGCATGCTGCCCGTGCCATCGGCGGTGGGCAGATCGTCGGTGGGCTGGCTGAACCCGATGAAGTCGGCAGGAACCAACCGGGTGCCCTGATGGAGCAGTTGGTAGAAGGCGTGCTGACCGTTGGTTCCCGCTTCGCCCCAAAAGATTTCGCCGGTCTCGGTGGTGACGGGGCTGCCGTCGGCGCGGACCGACTTGCCGTTCGACTCCATCGTCAACTGCTGCAGGTAGGCAGCGAAGCGGGCCAGGTCGTTCGAGTACGGCAGCACCGCCCGCGCCTGCGCATCGAAGAACTCGTTGTACCAGAGGCCGATGAGGCCAAGCAGCGCAGGCGCATTGGCCTCCAGCGGCGTGTTCTTGAAGTGCTCGTCGATGGCGTGGAAGCCTGCGAGGAACTCGGCGAACCGCTCCTTGCCGACCACCGCCATCACCGAAAGACCGATCGCCGAATCCACCGAGTACCGGCCGCCGACCCAGTCCCAGAAGCCGAACATGTTGTCGGTGTCGATGCCGAAGTCCTCGACCAGCTTCTTGTTCGTCGAGACGGCGACGAAGTGCTTGGACACCGCATCTTGTCCGGCACCGCCGCCGAGTCCGTCGATCAGCCAGCGCCGGGCCGCGGTCGCGTTGGTGAGGGTCTCCAACGTCGAGAAGGTCTTCGACGCGACGATGAAAAGCGTTGTGGCGGGGTCGAGTCCGTCGAGCTTGGCGACCAGGTCGGCCGGGTCGACGTTGGACACGAATCGCGCCGAGATGCCCGCGTCGGCGTAGTGCCGCAGGGCCTGGTAGACCATCACCGGGCCCAGGTCCGACCCGCCGATCCCGATGTTGACGACGGTCTCGATGCGCTCACCCGTCGCGCCCGTCCACTCACCGTTGCGCAGCCGGTCGGTGAAGGCGCCCATCGCGTCGAGCACCTCGTGCACGTCGGCCACGACGTCCTGCCCGTCGACCACCAGCTCGGCGCCCTTGGGCAGGCGCAGGGCGGTGTGCAGCACCGCGCGGTCCTCAGAGGTGTTGATGTGCGCGCCGGAGAACATGGCGTCCCGCTTGGCCTCCAGATCGGCCGCCTTCGCCAGGTCGACGAGCAGCCCCAGCGTCTCGCGGGTGACCCGGTGCTTGCTGTAGTCGATGTACAGATCGCCGACGGTCAGCGTCAGGTCGCGGCCGCGCGCGGGGTCCTCGTCGAAGAGCTCTCGCAGGGTCTTGGCGCCGACCTGATCGTGATGTCGGACCAATGCGTTCCACGCTGGAGTCTCGGTGATGTCCGGAATGTGAACGGTGTCGGCGGTCATTCTTCGACCCTAGTGCGGCGCCGCTTTCGAGGGCGTAAATGATGGATGCGTGACTTCTCTGTCGGCTCAAGCCGCCAGCTTGTTTTCACGCAGCGACAGGTGCGTGACGGGCCAGCCCGGCACGGAGGATGTTGCGCGCCGCATGTTCGTCGGCCTGGGCGGTGTGCCCGCACGCGCGATTCCGAGGCATGACCGAACGATACGAAGCACCACCGACAGTCACCCTCAGCGGGCGTTTTGGCGCCCAGTTTCCCCTGACGGCACAAGCCGCCAGTACTGCGAAGGAGCATTGATGAGCACACCGGACATCGCCAAGCTGCTGGCATCCGTACCCACCGGCCTGTGGATCGGTGGTGAAGAGCGCACCGCGTCGTCGACCTTCGACGTGCTCAACCCGGCGACCGACGAGGTGCTGATCGCCATCGCCGACGCCACCCCCGCCGACGGCATCGCCGCCCTCGACGCGGCCTCCGCCGTACAGGGTGAGTGGGCCGCGACGCCGCCCCGCGAGCGCGGCGAGATCCTGCGCTCGGTGTTCGAGGCCATCACCGCCCGCGCCGACGAGTTCGCGACGCTGATGACCCTCGAAATGGGCAAGGTGCTCGCCGAGAGCATGGGCGAGGTGAAGTACGGCGCCGAGTTCTTC
>JAOPVF010000362.1 GCA_025963195.1 Mycobacterium sp.
TGCTGTCAGCTCAGGCTGCTCCAACCGGCCATCCGCCGCCGCTACAGTGCCGTCATGGGAGATGACAGTGTTGTGTCCGACGATGGGTTGGTCACAGTCATCCCATAGATGTAGAAGCCTCTAGGGCTACATCGAGGCTTATTCACGGGCGTCTTTTGTTTGATGGATTACCGTCGGCGTGTCGCATAGGGCGACGGACCGAATTCCGAGAGAATTGAGTTCCAACGCTCATTCTCCGAAAGACGGCCCGCCGCATGTATCATACTACAGGCTTCAGCAAAGACGAGGTCACCGAGTTGTGCGCGCTTGTTCATGCGACTGGTATAAGTTCTGGCGGTGACGGTTACCCGACAGTTCTGGGCTTGTTCAAGTCCGTTGCGGTCTCGTTGACGTATCTGCGGAGAAATCACGTGCAGCAGGAACTGGCGGAGTACTACGAGGTGTCCCAGTCGACGATCTCCCGGGCGATCACGACGAATCACACCTGAGCTGGCACGGGTGATGCGTCCGTTCACTCCGACTGCCGATCAGCTGCCCAGCGATGAGCAGCTGATCGTCGATGGCACTCTGGTCAGCTGCTGGAGCTGGGACGACCACCCAGAACTCCACTCCGGCAAACACCACACGACCGGTCTGAACATCCAGGACGTCTGCGACGTAGCCGGTCGACTGCGCTGGATCTCCGACCCCGTCGACGGCTGCCGCCACGACAGCGCTGCGTTGCGCCTCTCGGGTGTCCTCGACGACGTCGAGACCCAGAACTGGATCGGCGACAAAGGCTACATCGGCCTCGGCATGATCACACCCATCAAAAATTCACCATACCGCGACTTCTCGACTGGGAGAAGAAGTTCAACACCGCCATCAACAAAATCCGTTGGCGAATCGAACAAACGATCGCGAACCTGAAGACCTGGAGAATCCTCCACACCGACTACCGCCGACCACTCGCAACCTTCGCGGACACCATCAGCGCCGTCATCGGGCTACAGTTCTACCGGGCCGCGTGAATAAGCCTCCAAGGATGCGAAGAGGCCGCTCACTTACGAGCATACCTCGTTCACGTTCCTGGGGTTCACGTTTCGCGCCCGCAAGGCCATCGACAGAGACGGGGAGAGGTTTACCGCGTTTCTGCCGGCGATCAGCAAGGAAGCCCTGAAGAGGGTCAGTGGCGAGGTTCGCCGGTGGCGGCTTCACCGACAGGTCGGCCGGACCTTCGCCGAGCTTGCGCGAGCGATCAATCCGATCGTGCGAGGTTGGATGCAGTACTATGGTGCATTTTACCGGACGGCATTGTATCCCTTCCTGAGACGTATCAATGCCTACTTGATACGTTGGATCCGCAAGAAGTTCAAGCGGCTGCGGACCTTCGAGAAGGCTCACGCATGCTGGCGGCGTATCACTCGCCAGTACCCTCGGGCCTTCGCCCATTGGGCATGGGTCCCCACGTTCTAGTGATCAGGATGACAAGAGCCCGGTGAATCGAGAGATTCACGCCGGGATCTGTGAGGGCCGAGGGGTGAAACTCCCCTCGGCTACTCGACCATCGGGTGGACCATTAACAGCATCGTTACACTCATAAGAGTTCCCGAGTAGGAAGATGCCTAACGACTGGCATTCAGTCCGGGATCACCAGCCCGGAGAGGTCCGCCGGGCGCCCCTCCTCGTCTGGCGATACCGCGCCGCAGCGTTGATGCCATGCCCCCTGTTCCCGCTGCGGCGCGGCAAACCGACAAACCACCGGTTAGCACTGAAACGGTACTTCGGTGCGTCGACACGGAAGAGTCTCTATGACTGACCCTGAGCGACCTGGGCAGCCGAAGGGATCACGAGGACCATGGAGACGGAGCCGCCGGAGCGGCGGATGCCGCCCTGCTGTTCGCCCAGGTTCATGCCACCCTCGCGCAAGCGCAGTTTCAATCTGACCATGATCAAGAAACTTCGGATTAGCGCTCACGAGCGCCTCCCGTCGTCTCGACCCATGCCGAGGTCGCTGATCGTCTAGACTGGCTTAGCTTAGAGTCGCACCACGACTTCGCCGTCCTCCATTGCCACGTGGTAGGCCGCAATCGTCCATTCGCCGGTGGTGCATTGCCCGTCGACCAGCCGGAATGCGTGGTTATGCAGTGGGCACACCACCTGCGCGTCGTCGATGAGGCCGTCGGCGAGTGGACCGCCGCGGTGCGGGCAGATCGCCTGGAGCGCTTGTAGCCGGCCGCCGCGCGGTCGGAACACGGCAACCTGCTCGTTGCCGATTGCGAAGGCGCGTCCTTCGCCGACGGGTATTTGGTCTATGGGGCCCAGCCGCCAAGACCCCGGCCGCCGGCCGTTCAGCCTCCCTGGCTCCCGCTTGCTCATCGGACTGGCACCTTCGGCAACTCGACCAGCGGTAGCGCGTCGTGAAATTGGCCCGCTGTCACCGGTTGCCGGTGCTCCTGCCAGGGGTCCCGGTAGGCGTCCACCGAGTGTTGCATGGCCTCATCGAGGCGACCCGCGATCCCGTCCCGGTCCTCGACGATGATCGCCCGGAGCTCGGTCAGCCCGATGCGGGGCACGAAGTCGTAGCTGCGTTCCAGCCACTTGGCGTTTTCCCGGTAGTACTGCATGAACCGCCCGGTGAGCGTGACCGCCACGTCGCGGCTGTCCACCGTGGCCAGCAGGTCGCCCTTGCGGACGGTGGCCCCGGCGGCGCCGCCGACGTATATCTCCCACCGGCCGCCCTCGACCGCGACGATGCCCACATCCTTGACGTAGGACTCCGCGCAGTTGCGGGGACACCCGGAGACGGCGAGTTTCATCTTCGCCGGGCTCTCCAGACCCTTGTACCGCTGCTCGATGTCGATGCCCAGCTGCGTGGAGTCCCCGAGACCGAAGCGACAGAAGTCGCTGCCCACACAGGTCTTGACGGTCCGGAAGCTCTTGCCGTAGGCGTGACCCGAGGGCATGTCCAGATCGGCCCACACCCTGGGAAGGTCTTCCTTGCGCACTCCGAGGAGGTCGATGCGTTGCCCGCCGGTGAGCTTGACCATCGGGATGTTGTAACGCTCCGCGACGTCGGCGATGCGCCGCAGCTGCGCCGGGGTGGTGACGCCGCCGGCGATCTGCGGCACCACCGAGAATGTCCCGTCCCGTTGGATATTGGCGTGCACCCGGTCGTTGATGAACCGGCCGTCCCGCTCGTCGATGTACTGCTCGCCCCACATCATCCTTAGCAGCGAGGTCAGCGCCATCTTGCTGCCCGCGTGCTCGGCACCGTCCTGCGCGAGCGCAGCGAATACCGCCGACGGTGAACGCAGCCCGCGTTGCCGGATCTCGGCCATGAGGGCTGCTTTGTCCATCGGGATGCACGGCACGTAGTAGGCCTCGGTCGGGTCGGTCTCCAGGTCGTCACCCAGGGCCGCTTCGACGATGTCGGCGACCAGCTCCTCGCATGATCCGCATCCCTTGCCCGCCCGGGTGGCGCTCATCACACCGCCGACGGTGCGCTGCCCGTCCCGCACGCAGGCCACCAGCTGACCCTTGCTCACTCCGTTGCAGTTGCAGACCTGCACTTCGTCGTCCAGCTCCGCTGCACCCACTTCCGGCGGGGGAGCGCCGATGTCGAACAACAGCTTGATCCGCTCTTGCGGCAGCGGCACCCGCCGGTCGAAGGCCTGGGTCAGCGAAGCGGCCTTGCTGATGTCGCCGAGCAGCGTGGCGCCCACCAACATGCCGTCGCGGATGATCACCGTCTGGTAGATCCCGCGGCTCGGCTCGCTGAACTGGACGAACTCGTCGTCGGGTCGCTCCGGCTCTTTCAGGCCCATGGCCGCTACGTCCACGCCCGCGACCTTGAGCTTCGTCGCGAGCCGCGAACCATGATAGGCGGCCTGGGGATCTTCGCCGGTCATGTGGTCGGCCAGCACGCTCGCCTGCTCCCACAGAGGCGCGACCAACCCGTACACCTCGCCGCGATGCTGCACGCACTCACCGACGGCGTAGATGTCGTCATCGTCGACCGACCGCAGCTGGTCATCGACCACGATGCCGCGCTGCGTCTCGAGGCCCGAGACCATGGCCAGCCCGATGTTCGGGCGGATGCCAGCCGTGACCACCACCATGTCGACGTCGAGAGTGGTCCCATCGGTGA
>JAOPVF010000382.1 GCA_025963195.1 Mycobacterium sp.
CAATGCCGTCATTGCCCCGCGAACACCTCGACAAGTGGGTCGAACAATGGCTCGAAACCAACCGCGAATGCGAGCGGAAGGGCGACTGGAAGCCGCTGGCCGACTTCTACACCGACGACGCCACCTACGGCTGGAACATCGGGCCGAAGGAAGACGTCATGTGCGTGGGCAAAGCCGAGATCCGCGACGTTGCACTGGGTTTGGAGATGCAGGGACTGGAGAACTGGGTCTACGAGTATCAGAAGGTCCTCGTCGACGACAAGCAGGGCGAGGTCGTCGGGTTCTGGAAGCAAATCGTCAACAAGTCCGACGGTACCCAGGGCGAGATCTATGGCATCGGTGGCAGCTGGTTCAGGCTGACCGCCCAAGGGCAAGACGGAGCTCTGCTGATCGAGTGGCAGCGTGACTTCTTCGACTTCGGGCACGTCGCCTACATGTTCGGCAAGCTCATCGAGTCCGGTGATCTGTCCGAGGGCATGCAGAAGCGCATCGAGCGTGCCGTCGCCGGAGAGAAGGTGGCCGGCTACTACCCGCTCGGCCAGGCGCCGGTTCCGATCTGGTGACGCCCGGCCAAGCATTTGCTTGGGGGTGCGTGTGACGCATCTAACTAATGGTTCTAGTCTGGCTTCACTGGCTCTAGCGGAAGGCACGTGCGGATGAAGACAAAAGGTGCTCTCATCTGGGAGTTCAACCAGCCGTGGTCGGTCGAGGAGATCGAGATCGGCGACCCGGTCAAGGACGAGGTCAAGATCCAGATGGAGGCCTCGGGCATGTGCCATTCCGACCACCATCTGGTGACCGGCGGCATCCCGATGGCGGGCTTCCCTGTGCTCGGCGGCCACGAGGGCGCGGGCATCGTCACCGAGGTTGGCCCCGGAGTCGAAGGACTCGAGCCAGGCGATCACGTCGTGCTGTCGTTCATCCCGTCCTGCGGGGTGTGCCCGTCGTGTCAGGCCGGCCTGCGCAACCTGTGCGACATCGGCGCACTCCTGCTCAGCGGCACGTCGGTGTCCGACGGCACCCACCGCGTCCACGCCAAGGGACAGCCCGTCTATCCGATGACACTGCTCGGCACGTTCAGCCCCTACATGGTGGTGCACAAGAGCTCGGTGGTGAAGATCGACAAGTCGATCCCCTTCGAGGTGGCCTGCCTGGTGGGCTGCGGTGTGACGACCGGCTACGGCTCGGCCGTCAGGACCGCCGACATTCGCCCCGGTGACGACGTCACGGTGATCGGTGTCGGCGGCGTCGGCATGTCGGCGCTGCAGGGTGCGGTCGCCGCGGGCGCCCGCAACGTCTTCGTCATCGAGCCGGTGGAATGGAAGCGCGACGCCGCGCTGAAATTCGGTGCCACGCATGCCTATCCGGACATCGAGTCCGCGTTCGGCGGTGTCGCCGAGGTGACGCAGGGTCTGATGGCCAAGAAGGTCATCGTGACCGTGGGCGAACTCGACGGCAAGGACGTCGACAACTACGTCAACCTGACGTCCAAGGGCGGCACCTGCGTATTGACCGCGATCGGCAGCATGCTGGACACCAACGTCACGTTGAACCTGGCGATGCTCACCCTGATGCAGAAGAACCTGCAGGGCACCATCTTCGGCGGCGGCAACCCGCACTACGACATCCCCCAGCTGCTGTCGATGTACAAGGCGGGCAAGCTCAACATCGACGACATGATCACCAGGCAGTACAAGCTGGAACAGATCAACGACGGCTACACCGACATGCTCGAGGGCCGGAACATCCGCGGCGTCATCCGTTACACCGACGCCGACAGGTAGAGGTCGACCATGTCTCAGGAGACCGCTCAGCAGTCACCCGCTCTGACGGCATCGCAGGCCTCTTGGCGATGCGTGCAAGCCCACGACCGCGAGGGCTGGCTGGCGTTGATGGCCGACGACGTCGTCGTCGAGGATCCGATCGGCCCGTCGGTCACCAACCCCGACGGCACCGGCGTGCGCGGCAAGGAGGCCATGGCCGCGTTCTACGACACGAACATCTCGGCCAACCAGCTCAGGATCACCTGCGAGGAGACCTTCCCCTCAAGCTCACCCAACGAAGTGGCGCATATCTTGGTGCTGCGCAGCAGGTTCGAGGGCGGCTTCACCAGCACCGTGCGCGGCGTGTTCACCTACCGCGTCGACGAGGCTGGCCTGATCGCCAACATGCGCGGCTACTGGAACTTGGACGTGATGCAGTTCGGCCAGGAAGAGCAAAGCTGACGGGCGCACTGGCGGGCCGCGCGGCCGTCGTCGTCGGCGGCTCGCGCGGCATCGGGCTTGCGGTGGCCGAACTGTTGGTCGACCTCGGTGCCTGCGTCGTGGTCAACGGCCGCGACGGCACAGCCGTATCGGAGGCCGTCCAGCGAATGGGCGGCAGTGCAATGGGATTCGAGGGATCACCCGCCGACCCTGCCACCGCCGACGCGCTGATCGATTGCTGCGTCGCCGAATTCGGCGGTATCGACATTCTGATCAATTGCGCGGGCACCGCCGAGCCGGCCGGATCGTCGATCCTGACCGTCACCTCTGCGCAGTTTCGTGAGCTCGTCGACGCGCATCTGGGCACGGCGTTCGAGACGTGCCGGGCCGCGGCGCCGAAGCTGGTCGAGCGGGGCGGCGGCGCGATCGTCAACACCAGCTCGTTCGCGTTCCTCGGCGACTACGGCGGCACCGGATACCCGGCGGGCAAGGGCGGTGTCAACGGACTGACGCTGGCGATCGCCGCCGAACTCAAGGCGCACGGCGTGCGGGCCAACGTGGTGTGTCCCGGCGCGAAGACGCGGCTTTCCACCGGCCCCGACTACGAAGAGCACATCGGTGAACTGAATCGCCGTGGCCTGCTCGACGACGTCAGCACGCAGGGCGCACTCGACGCCGCGCCGCCCGAGTACGTCGCTCCCACGTACGCCTATCTGGTCAGCGACCTGGCCAAGGACGTCACCGGCCAGATCTTCGTCGCCGCAGGCGGTTTCGTGGGGCGGTTCGACCGTGCGACGCCTGGCGTCGTGGCCTACCGGGATCACCACGACTCGCCGCCGTGGTCGATCGACGAGCTCGACGGGCTCATCGCGGCGCGGTGAGGTCGTAGATCGTCACGCTGCCCATCACGATCGGTGCGAAGTCCGTCTGCACCCATTGCTGAATCTTGCCGCTGTCGAGCAGATGCTGACCAACGCGGTAGTCGGTGCGGTGATCGCCCGTCATCGCGATGAAGTAGTGAATCGCATGCGCCGCGACCAGTTGCTCGAACCGCTTTCGCGTCGGCGACGGGTCGGAGCCGTTGAAGCCGCCGAGTGACATCACCGGCTTCTGCGTCGCCAATTGATAACCCGCCGCGCACGTCGAGCCCACCGTCGCCGCGACCCAGGTGAAGCGATCGGCGTCCACCTCGAGGCGGGCGACGACGGCGGCGGGCGGCGTGCCCGCCGTCAACAGACTGCACCCTCCCGCGACGATCGGCGGCGCACCGGTCTCAGCCCGCTTGAGGGCCGCGGTGGCCGAGTGGGCAGCGGCCGAGATCGACGGCGGGCCCCCCGCAGGCATGGCCCCGGACGCCCGGAGCGACACCGTGGTCACCGCGTACGCCATCGGTCCCGCCAGGCCCAGCACGACGAGCGCCACCCAGACGACGGCCTTGACGCCATTTCGCCGCGCCCACGGCGCGTTCATCCGCATCAGCCCCACGAGCAGCACGACCACCGCGGCGATCAGCACCCATCGCAGCCACGGCTGGTAGTGCGGAACATGGTGCAACACGGCGTATCCCGTCGCCGCCGTCGCGATGCCTGCCACGGCCAGGGTCACCTGCGCCCACACCTTGGCACGGCGCTCCCAGCACACTGCCACACCGATACCCACCAGCGCCGCGACGGGTGGACCGAGAATCACCGTGTAGTAGGCGTGGAAGATCCCCGCCATGGAGCTCAGCACCCCAGCCGCGGCGATCAGCCACAACCCCCACCCCAGTACCGACGCCCGGGCGGCGTCGCGTCGCGGGGCGTGCCATCGCCATGCCAGCAGCACCGCGAGGAACACCGTCGCCGCGGGCAGCAGCCAAGCGATCTGCCCGATCTGCGCCTCCTGGAACAGCCTGCCGAAGCCCGGTCCGCCGGGGCCATGTGCCGGTGCCGCGGAGGTGTCCAACGGCACGCCGACGGCGCCGACCTCGTGGCCGGTGAGCCTGCCGAGTCCGTTGTAGCCGAACGTCAATTCCAGTTCCGAGTTGTGTTGCGAGCCACCGATCCACGGCCGGTCATCGGCAGGCCACAGTTGCACCAGTGCCACCCACCAGCCACTCGACGCCACCGCCGCCACGATGGCGAGCGCCACCTGCCAGAGCCGCCGCACCCAGGACGGCGGACCCGCGACCAGATACGGGACGAACAACGCTGGCAGCATCAGGACGACCACCAGCTGCTTGGTCAGGTAGCCGCAGCCGACCAGCACGCCGCACAGCACCATCCACCGGGTACGTCCGTCGTCGAGGGCCCGCAGGGCCGCCCACAGCGCGGCCACCAACAACAGCACCAACAACGCGTCCGGATTGTTGTGCCGGAAGATCGCCACCGCCACCGGGGTGAGGGCGAACACCACACCGGCAATTAGCGCGGCCACGTCGCCGAACCTGCGGCGCACGGTATCCCACACCAACGCCACCGACGCCACGCCGGCCAACGCCTGCGGCACCAGGAGGCTCCACGGGCTGAGCCCGAACATCCGCACCGACAACGCCATGGGCCACAGCGACATCGGCGGCTTGTCCACCGTGATGGAGTTCGCCGCGTCCGACGATCCGAACAGGAATGCCTTCCACGATTGCGAACCCGCCTGAGCGGCAGCCGAATAGAACGCGTTGGCCCAGCCCTGTGCACCGAGGTCCCACAGATACAACACCGCGCTGCCAATCAGCAGCGCGGTGAGCGACCAGCGAGCACGACTCACATGCGGTGTACTCCGAACACCCGCCGCAACGCAACGAACCGGACCAGCGTGGCGACCAGGTTGGCGACGACCAGGATCGACAATTCCACGACCTTGCCGACCGTGGGGTCGAAACGGTGCAGCACATAGAGCGATCCGCTGGTGATCACCAGCCCGAACGCGAACACGGCGAGCCCGTGCATCTGATGGCGCGCGACGCCACCGCGGCCGCGGATGCCGAACGTGAACGCCCGGTTGGCTGCGGTGTTGGCGATGGCCGTGATGAGCAGCGCCGTCAGGTTGGCGGCCTGCGCACCCATCGTCGAGTGCAGCATCAGGTACAGCAGGGCATAGGCCAATGTGCTTGCTATGCCGACGATCCCGAATCGCATCAGCTGTCCGACCATGCCGTGGGGTACTCCAGGGATCAACGGTTCGCGGCCGAGACTTGCCTGCAGCTCGCGCACGGGCAGCGCACCCGTGGCAAGCGCTCGGCCTACCCGCCAGCACCCCTTGAGGTCGTTGATCGCGGTGTGCAG
>JAOPVF010000051.1 GCA_025963195.1 Mycobacterium sp.
GGTCGTTCGCCGCCCAATATCCGGGGCGGCCTCTGCGCTCGGTCGAGTTCGACTTCACCGATCCCACTGCGGGACTGCGGGACTCCTCGGTGCATGCCGCGATCATCCGTCCGCCGACGGGGCTGGCCGGGTTGACCACACTGGAGCTGCTCAGTGAGGACCGGGTGGTGTGCCTGCCCGAAGGCCATCCGCTGGCGAGTCAGGACAGCGTCGGAGTCGCCGATCTGCTGAAGGAACCCATCATCGCCGCGCCGAAGGCGCCAGGGCCGTGGCGGGATTACTGGCTGTTGACCGACTACCGCACCACCGCTGCGCCCGTCGTCGACGAGGCGAGCACCCGCGACGCCGAGCTGCACCTGGTGGCCCGCGGCGTCGGCATCAGCGTGACGTCGGCCGGTGCCCAGCGCTTCTACGACCGGCCAGGAGTGGCGTTCCGCCGCATCCGCGACATCCCGCCGTGTGTCGTCGCGTTGGCGTGGTGGCCGGAGCACACCGCGAAGGTCACCGACCTCGTCGCGATTGCCACTGGTTTCAGTGCCGCGTCCGGCCTCGTCAGCGGAGTCACCGACCCCGAGAGCGACGTGGGCTGAGCGAAAATCCGCATAGTTCGGCGTGGCCGAACAATGGGGGTGCAGGTTCGTCATTGTGCACCGGGTCAGGCGGTCATACGGTCGACCCACTCCGAACGGAGGGTTCATCGCAACGCTGCGTTGGCGGCGACACCACGGCTGGGCAACGGCCGCACGAGAAATGGGAACCATGACTCCAAGAGCAGAAACCCCGACCGGAACCCAGCCGAAACTGCGGCGGACGTTGGCGACGTGGGCGGCGATCTCGCTGTCGGTCGCCGCGATGGGCGCCAGCCTGGCCATCAACATCAACCCACAGGGTGCGGGCGCGACCGTCGGTCGGGCCGTGCCGCTGACCTTCATCCTTGCGACGGTGGGCGTGCTGTTGGTCGCCTACGGATTCGCCAGGGTCTGCAGCCGCCTCAGTCACGCCGGCTCGGTCTTCGGCTTGACGGGCATCACGATCGGTCCGCGCGCTGGTGTGGTGGCCGGGTGGTCGCTGCTGGGCGCCTACCTCAGCTTCATGCTGACGACATCGATGACCGCGGGGATCTTCGGCGCCGAATTCCTGCGGGGCATAGGACTTTACGAAACGACACCGGGCATCGTGCCCTGGATCATCGCCCTGGTGGCAGTGGGCATCGCGACGTTGCTCGCCATCTCCCCGGTGAAGAAGTCGATGGCCACGCTGCTGTGGGTGGAGATCGTGACGACCGCGATAATCGTCGTCATTGCGGCAGTCGTCGTGTTCAGGGTGGTGGGCGGTAGCGCTCCTGGCGGCCAACGCTTCACGTTGGAGATGTTCACGGTGCCGCCGGAGATCTCGACGAGCACCCTGTTCCTTGGCATCGTGTTCGGGTTCTTGTCGTTCGCGGGTTTCGAGGCAGCAGCCTCCCTCGGTGAGGAAACCACCAACCCCAAGCGGGCGATTCCGATCGCGATCTTCGGCGTCGCACTCTTCGGCGGCCTCTTCTACGTCATCGGCACGACCGTGGAGATGCTGGGCTTCGGCACCGATGCTGCCGGGGTCGACGCCTTCTCGAAGTCGGCCTCCCTCTTCGGCACGTTGGGTGAGCAATACATCGGCCCGGTGATCGGTGACCTCGTCACGTTGGGTACCGCCATTTCCGCGATGGGCTGCGCGCTGGCGACCGCGGTCGCGGCGTCGCGGTTGCTGTTCGCGCTGAACCGCGGTGCGTTCGAACGCCGCGGTTTCACCAAGGTCTCCGCCAAGTCGGGGGCCCCGATCTCGGCGACGCTGTTCGTCTGCGGGCTGGCTGCGGCCATCATCGTGGTGATGCGCGTCGCGGTCACCGACACGGCCTTCAATCTGTTCGCCTGGTCCGGCACCGTCGGCACACTGGTGCTGCTGGTCGCCTACGCGCTGTTCTCCGTCGGAGCGTGGTACTACCTGTGCATCCGGGCGCCCCGGCAGGGCCACAAGGCGGCCATGCTCGATTACCTGGTGCCCGTGCTGGCCGTCGCCGTGATCGCCTACACCACGTTCCGCAACGTCGTACCCTGGCCGGCCACCGCTCCCGGACGCGCCAACATCGTCATTGCCGCAGTCTGGGTGATCGCCATCATCGCCGTCATCATCGCCGCCCCCAAGACGACTCGCAGGATCGCGGAGTCGTTGAGCCGCGACGAGGGGCTGTCCACCGAGGCCGGCTATCTGGCCGTCGCGGTCGACGAGGTCGAAGATCGCCTGCACCGCACAGACCCGGCGAAGACTCGATGACCCGCGCGCAACCTCATCTCGACATCGACGACAACTGGACCTACCACGGCATGCGGGTGGTGCGGCTGCAGAATCAGCACGTGGCCCTCGACGTGCTTCCTGCGCGCGGCGCCAACATCTTTCGGGTGCTGGACAAGCACCGCGACATCGACCTGCTGTGGAAGTCGCCACGCGTTGCGCCTCATGTCGCCGCGGTTCACGCCGACTTCGATGACCACTGGGCGGGCGGCTGGGACGACGCCTTCCCAGGCGGACGATCCAGCCGCAACCGCCATGGCGATCTGCTGCCCTACATGGGCGAGGTGTGGACCGCCCCTGCGGACTACCAAATGCGCGTTGCTGCATACGAAGTCGCGCTCACCACCACGGTGCGCACCCCGATCACGCCTGCCGAACTCACCCGCACGATCACGCTGCGCGCAGACGAGCAGCGCTTCACCTTGAGCTACGCGCTGCGCAACATCGGCACGATGCCCTTCGACTACAACTGGGGCGTACACCCCAGCCTGGCCATCAGACCCGGAATGCGATTCGACATCCCGGCCAGCCGAGGCCTCGTCGACGAGGCCGGTGGTGAGCTGCTCGGCCGCCCCGGCGACGAATACGCCTGGCCCGTCCTGCGTGGGCACGACTTGCGCCGCGCCGATGACATCGACGTCGGTGCGTTCGCGCTGCACTACTTGACCGGGCTGACGGCTGGCTGGGTCGCGGCTACCGACGTCGCCGACCGCCGCGGCTTCGGACTGTGCTTCGATCACGAGCTGTTTCCCGTGGTGTGGTTCTGTCTGGTCTACGGCGGATGGCGCGGGTACCAGCAGGCCCTGATCGAACCGTGGACCGGCTACCCGAGCCCGCTGGAAGACGCCGTCGCGGCCGGCCGCGCCCGACTGCTCAATCCCGACGAGACCCAGACGACCGAGGTCGTCGCCGCGCTCTACGACGGCGTCGAGAAGGTCACCGAACTGCGCCCCGACGGAACGGTGCGGTAGATGGCACACGACACCCCGGTCCGGCTGGGCCGGACCTCGCTGACGGTCACTGCGCTCGGGTTCGGGGCCACTGCGATCGGCGGCATGTACACCGAGGTCAGCGAGGACGCTGCGCGCGACGCCGTCGCGGCGGCATGGGAAGCCGGGCTGCGCTACTTCGACGCCGCGCCGCAGTACGGGCGCGGCAACGGCGAGGTGCGGCTGGGCCGTGGACTGGCCGGTTACCCGCGCGAGGACTACGTCCTCTCCAGCAAGGTCGGCCGCCTGCTGCGGGCCGACGCGCCGCCCCACCCAGACGATTTCGACTCGACCGGTCGCCCGTACGACGCCGGGGCGCCCAACGTCGCCACCGTGTACGACTACTCCCGCGACGGTGTGCTGCGCTCCATCGAGGAGAGCCTGACTCGCCTCGGTACCGACCGTCTCGACGTCGCCCTCGTGCACGATCCCGACGACTACGTCGACGAGGCGTTGGCGACGGCGCTGCCCACGCTGATCGAGCTCCGCGACCAGAAGGTCGTCACCGCGATCGGCGCAGGCATGAACCAGACCGCGGCGCTGGAGCGGTTCGCCCGCGAATCGGATCCCGACATGTTTCTGCTCGCCGGTCGATACACGTTGCTCGAACAGACTGCGCTGCAGTCGTTCCTGCCGTTGTGCGCGCAGCGGGGCATCGCCGTCGTTGCCGGCGGCGTCTTCAACAGCGGCCTGTTGGCCGACGCCGGCGCGGGCGCCCGCTACAACTACGATCCCGCACCGGCCGAGCTCATTGCGCGTACCCAACGGTTGTCCGACGTGTGCCAGCGCCACGGCGTGCCGCTAAAGGCTGCGGCGCTGCAGTTTCCGATCGCCCACCCCTGTGTCGCGGCGGTCCTCACCGGAGCACGAAGCCGCGCCGAGCTCAACGAGAACGCGCAGCTGTTCGATCTCCCGATCCCCGGCGAGCTGTGGCGCGACTTGAAGG
>JAOPVF010000435.1 GCA_025963195.1 Mycobacterium sp.
CAGGTCGCATCGGCATGGCGCAAGGTGATCCGGCTGTCGCTGCCGAACGAGTTCGGCAGTCGGCGCCCGACTCAGTCGGCGACGCCATTGCGGCCACGCACCCGGCGCGCCGCCGCGTAGAGGGCCGCGCCGGCGATGAACGTCCATACCCGGAAGTGTTCGTGCGCAACGGTTTCGCGCCGCAACACCAGAACGGCGACGTTGGTGGAGATGAAGACCACCAGCAGGAGCAGCACGACGGCGCGCTGCTGACGATGATCATGCCGCTGAGTTCGATGACCGTCATGATGACGGCGGCCACCAGCGGCGCCCACAGCGCCCCGCCTACGTCCTTGGCGAGCACACCCACCAGGGCGTGGACGCCCGCCCCGAGCACGTCCCCGAGGATGAACAGATCCAGCAGCGGTCCGGTGATCCGGCGCGCGCCAGCTTCGACCGCGCGTGCTCCTCGCTGCGGGTTTCGGATCCGGTTGCAGCCGTTATGGCTAGCCCTCTACCCGATTCCTGCAGTTGTCACCGACGCCTCCTGCTCCTCGCCCGGCGGGGGCGTCTCGAGCCCGAGCCGGTCCTGAATCCCGTCGATCTTCGCCTCGATGCGCTCCATGTCTTCGGCGTCGACTTTGAAGATCCAGTGCTTGGCGCCGAGCAGCAGGATGGCCTGGAACACGAGTTGCAGCCATTCGCTCTGCCAGTTCTCCAGCGTGCTCGCAATGAAACTGCTCCAGTAGTCCGACCACATGAATGGTTGGCCGTGCATTGCCTGTTCGCTGCGGAATTCACTCAGCTGGCTGAAGAAGTGACCCAGCCAGGATCCGAGGACCAGCAACAGCAACACATACACCGCGCCCCCACCGCCGAATATGTCGCATGTCCAGCTCCTTCTGTCATTCCTGGCCACGTGCCGGGGTGAAAAGCGTTGACACCGCCCGGTTGATCCGACGACGCGGCCAGCCTCGCGCACCGTCGGCCGCCAGGGCGGCTCGGGCGGCGTTGCGCCCGCAGATGCCGTGCACGCCGCCGCCGGGACTAGCGGCCGCGCTGCCGAGGAATACGTTCTGCACCGGCGTCTCCGCCCTGCCGAAACCTGGGGTGGGCCGGAAGATCAACTGCTGATACAGCTGCGAGGTGCCTCCGTTGACGGCACCGGTGTGCAGGTTGGCGTCGCTGGCTTCCAGATCCGACGGACGTTGGATGGTCTTGCCGATCACGTGGTCGGTGAAGCCAGGCGCGTGCTCCTCGAGTACTCGGTCCACCGACTCGGCGAGCCGCTCGGCAGACTCGTCGTCGGCCATTCGCCGCGGCAGATGTGTATAGGCCCATGCACTTTCGGTGCCAGCCGGTGAACGGCTGGGATCGGCGGTGGTCATCTGGCCGAAGAGCATGAACGGATGCTGCGGCAACGTGGCTGTGTTGAGGTCGGCCATCCACCGGATGAGGCCGTCGTGATCGGCACCGAGGTGGACGGTACCCACGTCCGAGAGGCTCTTCGACCTCCAGGGGATGTGCTCGTCGAGCGCATAGTTGATCTTGAGTACCGGTGTGTCCCAGACGAAGTGGTCCAGGTCGCGCCGCAGGGCGGACGGCACGGTGTTGGCCGGCAGGAGATGCCGGTACAGCTGCGGCGCGGAAGTGTCGGCGATGACGGCTCTCCGGCACTTCACCGTAATTCCGTCGGCCGTGCGCACGGCGTCTGCCCGGTTGTCACGGACCTCGATCGACGCGACCTGCCGGCCGCATTCGACGCGGGCACCAGCCGACTCGGCGCGACGAACCAGTGCCGCGGCCAGTTGTCCCGCACCACCGACGGGCACGGGGAATCCGCCGTCCTGAGCCATCATGATCAGCAGGTAGCCCATCACGCCGCTGCCGGGGGCATCGATGGGAACGTCGGCGTGCATCGCGTTGCCCAGCAATAGCAGCCGCGCCGCCTCGCCGTCGAAGAGCTGCTCGCCCATCACCCCCGCAGGCAATAGCAATCGGTGCGCCAGGCGCAGCGCCTCCGCGGTACCGAGCTTGCGCAGCAGCCCGACCGGGCCGCGCACCGGCGGGAACGGCGCGAACAGCGTGGCCAGCAAGGGTTCCTTGATGCGCTGCCACTGCTCGAACAGGTCACACCAGCGTTGCCCGTCGCCAGGATGGCTTCGGTCTAGTTCTGCTGCGGTGCGGTCGATGTCGCGGTAGATGACCGGGGCGTCTTCGTCGGAGGCGTCGCGTGCGTGCCCGACGACGGCGGGTGCGTGCGTCCACCGGAGGCCGTGATCCTCCAGCCCGAGGTCGCGAAGCGCAGGTGAGGCCACCGACAGTGGATAGAACGCGCTGTACAGGTCGCTGACGTAGCCGGGCACCAGCTCGGCGCTCTTGACCGCGCCACCGGGTTCGTCGTGTGCCTCGAGCACCAGTACGTCCCAGCCGGCGTCGGCGAGCAGCGCCGCGGCCACCAGTCCGTTGTGGCCGGCGCCGATCACGACGGCGTCGGCGACTTCGCTACTCGACGTCATCGGGCCGCCGACGTTCGGCGATTGCCGCCAGTCGCGAGGTGCATTCGCGGTTCCGCGGCAGGGCAGCGGCCAGCGCGACGCGCTTGGGCAACCAACTCAAGGGGCCGCTGACCGGGACTTCCGCCATCTCGATGCGGCAGCCACCGCCTTCGATGTCGAACACGCGCATGGTGATTCGTGCCGCGCCGAACGGTCTGCCCTTGGCGAGCATCACCAGTTCCTCGAGCGGCTTGCAGGCCTCGGACACGGTCAGGTCGTCGATCACCAGCGGCCAGATGCCGATCGAGTGTCGGATCGTGCTGCCCGGCGCGGGCCATTCTGGGTCGACGGCCCTCATCCTGCTGTTGCCCACCACCCACTGTGAGTAGGTCCAGCCGTCCGCAATCACGCTCCACACCTGTTGACGCGTGGCCGTGGTGTCGCGCTTCACGGTCAACGAGCTGTCGACTTCTTCGGGATGTGCCATTGAAATTCCTCTCGGATTCGTCACGGTCAGCGGCGCCCCATCGGAGCAACCATCAATCGGTTGGCCACTGCCTTCACCGAATCCGGTAGCACCCGGCCTGCCACACCCATCACCTTGCTGTTGATGGAGGAGGCGACGACCTTGCGATCTCCCCGCATCAGGGCGTCGTAGCCCTGCTTGGCGACGTCGGCGGGATCGTCCTTGAACGGGAGCCGGCCCAACACGGTGTCGAGCATGTCGGCGCGGTGAAAGAACCACGTGTCGGTCGGTCCCGGCATCAGCGCCGTCACCGTCACGTCGGTGTCCCGGAACTCGTCGTGTAGTCCCTGAGCGAACGACTGGATGAACGACTTGGACGCGTTGTAGATCGTCTGATGCGACCCCGGCATCATCGCCACCAGCGATGAGGTGAAGAGCAACTTGCCAGTACCGCGGGCTGCCATGTCGTGCAGCACGAGCTTGGCCAACTGCACCGCCGACCTCACATTCAGATCGACGATGCCCAGGTCGGTTTCCAGGTCGTCGTCGACGAAACGGCCGGCCCTTCCCGTTCCGGCGTTGAGCGCTGCCGCATCCAGCACGCGACTGTCGCTGGTGGCGGTGTCGTAGAGGCGCGCCACGTCGTCGGTGTTGCGCAGATCCACCTGCACCGGTCGAACGTCGACCCCGGTCGCTGCCGTCAGCTCGACGGCCGCATCCGTGATCTCGGCTTCGTCGGCCGCCACCACGAGGTCATAGCCGCCATCGGCGAAGAGGCGGGCGAGTTCGAATCCGATTCCGCTGGAGGCGCCCGTGATCAGGGCCAGCTTGTTGTCGACCATGGGTGCGGGCTACCCGGAGGGCACTGCGTCAAACGCGGACGGCGGCGCGTCGATCAGCTGTTGCGACCGGTTAGCGCGTCGCGCATGCGGTCGATGAGCCCCACGCCAGGATCCAAGATCTTGTTGACCGGAGGACGATCGGGCGCAGATGGATGTGGCCGGGTAGGAGCGATGCTCTTCGCGTGAGCGAACTTCGCGCCCAGTTCATCGAGCTCGGCGGAGTCGCACGCTTCGGCCAACTGCGGCAGCAAGTCCTTCTCCTCGTCCTCGATGTGGTGGCGGACCTCCTTGATCAGCTGCTGCACCAACCCGTCGAATGCGGGATCGTCGGCATCGGTCCCTTCCAGCTTGCGCATGACTTCCTCGGCTTCGGCATGCTCTTCGATCTCGTGCTCGGTCAGTTCCTCGCCATTGGGCAGCATCTTGCGCGCGGCCGGGTAGACGTACTGCTCTTCACCAACGGAGTGGCGCACCAACTCGGTGATGACGCGTTCGACGAGCGCACCCCGTAGGTGCGGATCGCTGTTGTCCTCGATCTGGTTGAAGTATTCGTCGACCTCGCGGTGGTCCTCCAGGATCTCGTCGACGATGTTGCGTTGCTTGGCTGCGGCCATGATGTCCTCCTCGGTGCAGATCCGCCCCGACTACCCGCGCCGCATCGATCGAAACGCGACGTCGCGGCGGATTCGCCATCCATTGGCAGGCCGAGGCCGCCCCCGACCCGCGACCATCTGTTCCCCGACCTGCCGAGCAACCAGTACGGCGAGAGGTCGACGTTCGCGCGGCCTGAGCGCTGAAGTCAAGCCGACCGCGGCACACCCAACGCCAGCAGCGCGGTGTCGTCGTCCACGCCTGCGCCGAGTTCTTCGAGCAGAGCGCTCAGCTCGCCGATGA
>JAOPVF010000449.1 GCA_025963195.1 Mycobacterium sp.
CCCAAGGACCGTCGCCTCATCATCACCGGACTAGGTGACCGGCTTGCTCCGCCCGAACAGGCCGAAAGGCTTTGGGAGCACTGGGATCGTTGTGAACTGCATTGGTTCCCCGGCAATCACGTCCTGCATGTCAGCCAGCCCGACTACCTGCGCCGGATGACCCAGTTCATGAGCGGGTTCATGTTCTCCTGACGGCCGTCTCGGTTCCGCGCGTGCATCCAGCGACGGCTCAGCCGCGTGTCGCGTCGTCAGATTCACAAACCGAGTCGGCCCAGCAGGCCGCCCCGGCAACCGTCATTGTCGTTGTCGCGTCACCGTGATCGTCGAGCGCCTTGCGCTTGAACGCGAGCACCTGGGGTTGATCGAGTTCGTAGACGACGGTGCCGTCCGGCCAGGGCAGCCGGTAGGCGCGCGAGTCCAGGCCCGCGGCGAGGACGACGATCTGCCGAACCCCGGCGTCGGAGGCCGCGGAGAAGTAGGCGTCGAAGTACTTGGTGCGTGTGCCCTGGAACGACACGAAGTGCCCGCCGAAGTCCGACCGCAGTCGGGAGTAGACCGGTGCTTCCTCGTAGACGTCGCTGTCGACGCCGTCCAGCACGTGGGTCCAGCCGCCTCCGACGGCACGGCAGAACACCTCGGCGTACGGATCGACCGCAAGGGGTTCGGGCTTCTGGCCCTCCAAAGCCCTTGCCGCGGCGACGAACAACGCCGTCGAGCCCACGCTCGTGGTGATGTCCCAGGTGTCTTTGTCAGTTCGCATTGGCCCGAGGGTACGCCCGGAATCTGACGGCCCACCGACGTCAGACCAGGGGACGCCCCTTCCGGATCCGCCGGTCAAGGTCCAGGAGCAACACGTTGAACGGAAACTGCCGCACGAAGCGCGGCAGCAGGTGGTTGACGCCGCGCAGCACGGCCATCAGGCGGTCGAACCGGCGCTGTCGCTTGGCGTTCCATGGCAGCCGCATTTCGTCGCGGAACTTCTGCGGCAGGAAGCCCGTGGTGATCAGTAGTGCCGTTGCGTCAGACCACCGCTGCAGGGGACCGGGCAACTTGACGCCGCGAAGCCGGCCCGCGGCAAGCGGGAACAGGTAGTCGCGCACGGTGTCGTCGATGTGGACCTTGTCCAGCGACTCCTGCCAGTAGCGGTCGAACGCGGCCCGGTCGGCGGGCCACATCTCCGCGGGCACCTGCAGCGTCGTGCCCAGCGGCGCGCCCTCGGCGTAGTGCCGCTCGGCGGTCTCGTCGTCCATCTCGCCGATGAAGATCCGGTAGACGTCGACCGCGCCCTTGTACAGGCACGCCCCCACCCACAGCTGGAGGTCCTTGTCGAAGGCGTTGTACTTCACCGGGCTCTCGTCGGTCGAGTACACCTGTGCGTGCGCCCCGTTCACAGCCTTGCGGAACGCTGCCTTCTGGGCGTCGCTGCCCTTGGTGGCGACCGCCAGGTAGGTGAACGTGGTCCGAGCCCGCTTGATGGGGTGCAGGTCGACCCGACCGCTGTCGACCCGGCTCTCCACGACGCCGTAGCCGACTCCCGGCCTGGCCAGCTGCATGATCACGTTGGCCGGGCCGGCCAGCAGTGCCACGCCCATCAGTCCGTCGTCGATGCCGGCACGACCCCTCGCCATGCCGGGCCTGGTGCCGTCGACCGATCTGCTGATCGTGCGCTCGACGTGACTCTCGCTGATCGCCATTGATCTCCCAAATCTGGAAACTTGCGTTTCCTGATATTGCACCGCGCGCCTGACGGGTGTCAAGATGGTCTGCATGGCTCAGATCCGCCCCTACGGCGGCGTGGACGCACGCGAGCGGATCGCCGAGCGGCGGCGCCGACTACTCGGGGCGGGACTCGAGCTGCTCGGCGGCACCGACGATCCGGCCGAACTCACCGTGCGGGCCATCTGCCGGGAGGCCGGGGTCTCCGCGCGGTACTTCTACGAAAGCTTCACCGACAAGGACGAATTGGTCGCCGCAGTGTTCGACTGGGTGATCGCCGACATCGCCGCCACCACCCAGGCCGCCGTGTCCAGCGCACCGCCGAAGGAGCAGAGCCGGGCAGGCATGGCCAACATCGTTCGGACCATCGCCGACGACCCCCGCATCGGTCGGCTGCTGTTCAGCTCGCATCTCGCCAACCCGGTCCTGGCCCGCAAGCGCGTGGAGGCCGGGGCGCTGATGGCGGCGCTGTCCGGCCAGCAGGCGATCGACTCGCTAGGCGTGCGCGACAACGGCCAGGTCAAGGCCACCGCGCACTTCGTCGTCGGGGGCGTCGTGCAGACCATCAGTGCGTGGCTGGCCGGTGACGTCGACCTCGAGCCCGATCAGCTCGTCGAGCAGCTCGCGTCCACACTCAATGCACTCGCCGACCCCGCGCTGTACCGTCCGTCGTAGCCGAACACCGGATCAGCTACGGCAGCAAGGGAACTCGCCACAGTGGCATGCCGGGATCCAGCAGATACAACCGCGTCACGATGAGCCGCAGGATGCGCAGAGAACCACTGATCAGAAGAAACGCCAGCGGCAGTTCGCCGAGAACCGCCGTCAGCCCCGGCAGCCACCTGTCCCCCGGCCCTGCGGTCAAGACGTCGAACCAGGCGTCACAGATCAGCAGCACGCCGCTGGTGAACGCGGTCAAGACGAGCAGTTGGCGGCGCAGGAGGCCGAGCAATACCGTGGCAGCCAAGAACCCGAGCAACAGGACGTCGAAGCCAACCCAGGTTGCGGTCCAATTGTGGGCGACGTACTTCTCCGGCAACGTCAGCGACAGGTAGACGATCCATGGGATCAATCCGATGGTGGCGCCGACCATCAGCACCAAGCGGATCCGCCGGGATCGTTCCAGGATCGAAGGGGCAAGCAGTTCGTCGAGTGGCCGTTCCAGCCGCAGAATCAGGTCTCGGCGCTCAACGGCGGACATCGCGGCGATCTGCGCGTCGGACACCTCGCAGTCACCCATGATCGGGCTAGTGCGCCGCAGCCACCGGGGGGCGCCGATCGGCTTCGGTCTTGGGTGTCGTCACCGTGTCGACGTCAGTGAATTGCTTGGTCCAGCAAGCGAACTCGAGGGTGATGCCGTCGGGGTCCTGGAAGTAGAACGAGCGCACGTACACGCCGGGATGCAGCGTCATCGACACTTGGGCCGGACTCTCGTCGTGGTTGAGCACCGGCCCGACCCGGACGCCCTTCTCCTTCAGCCGCTTGCGGTACTCGTCGAACTTCTCGGCAGGCACGTGGAACGCGAGATGGTTCAGCGAGCCCACCGCGCTGACGATCTCGCCGATGCCGGGAATGGCCGCGGGTGCGGATATCCCCGGAACGCCGTCGGGCGCCTCGGCGAACCAGAAGAACGCCACGCAGTCGCCGTTGCCTGCGTCGAAGAAGAAGTGTTGGCCCATGCCGCCGGGCAGATCGAGCGACTTGACCAGCGGCATGCCGAGCACGCCCGAGTAGAACTCGACCGTCTTGGCCATGTCCGCGCACACCAACGCCACATGGTTGATGCCGCCCAGTTCGAATTCGGAGTTGGTGTTCTCAGGCTTGATCACGTCGCCCTCCTTCGGAATGCCGACCCATGAGGTCTAGTCAAGGTCTAATCTGAATCTAACATCAGATTCAGGTTCGATCAATGACCAGGAAGTCCCCCAATGACCGTCGCTCCACGTGAACAGTTGCCCACCCTCCGGGGCAGGCAGACGCAGGTGGCGATCGAAGTCGCGGCGCGGGCGGTGATCGCGCGCAAGGGAATTCTGGCGACGACGATCTCCGACATCGCCGCAGAGGCGGGCCGGTCGACGGCGTCGTTCTACAACTACTACGACTCCAAGGAGGCGATGGTCCGCGAGTGGGCGTTGCGCTTCCGCGACGAGGCGCGTGACCGCGCCCGTGCGGCCGCCGAGCCGGAGTTGAGCAACTGGGAGCGCGCGCACCGTGCGGCCGCCGCGCATTGGACCACCTATCGGCACCGTCTTGCCGAGATCATCAGCGTCTCCCAGTTGGCCATGGTCAACGACGACTTCGCGCAATACTGGGCCGACATCTGCGAGCTGCCGATCTCGCTCATCACCACGATGGTGAAACAGGCTCAGCAGCAAGGTTTCTGCGTCGACGACGACCCCCACCTGACCGCGGTGGCGTTGGTGTCGATGCTGAATCAATTCTGTTACGTGCAGTTGAGTGGCGACGGCGCGGGCAGCGCGGACGACGAGGCATGCATCAAGACATTGGCCAACGTGTTCTACCGGACCATCTACTTCGAGGAGACCTCGACGCCATGACGAAGAATCCGGGGGGATCAGGCACACCGGGCGTGACGAGGGAGTTCATCGGCGTCGACTCCCCCACCGCCCGCAGGGCCGGTTCGGGCGGGCACCCCTGCCAAGGCATCTACTACCGGGGCGTCGGCCGCAAGCCCAAGGTGGCGATGATCGCCTCGCACTATCAGATCGACTTCTCCGAGCACTACCTCGCCGACTACATGGCCACCCGTGGGGTCGGCTTCCTCGGCTGGAACACCCGGTTCCGCGGCTTCGAGAGCACCTTCCTGCTCGACCACGCGCTGGTGGACATCGGCGTTGGCGTGCGCTGGCTGCGTGACGTTCAGGGCGTGGAAACCGTTGTTCTGCTCGGTAACTCAGGTGGCGGATCACTGATGGCGGCCTACCAGGCTCAGGCCGTCGACCCACACGTGACGCCCCTGGTCGGCATGCGACCGGCAGCGGGACTCACCGACCTCCTGCCCGCCGACGGCTACGTGGCGAGCGCCGCCCATCCGGGCCGGCCCGACGTGCTGACGTCGTGGATGGACGGCTCCGTCGTCGACGAGTGTGACCCGGTCGCGAGCGATCCCGCACTCGACCCGTTCAATGAGCGCAATGGCCCGCCATTCTCGGCCGACTTCGTCCAGCGATACCGGGCCGCGCAGGTAGCCCGCAACCATGCGATCACCGAGTGGGCCGACACCGAGCTGAAAAGGGTTCGGAAGGCCGGTTTCTCGGACCGGCCGTTCACGGTACTGCGCACCTGGGCCGACCTTCGCATGCTCGATCCGACCATCGAACCCACCAAGCGCCCGGCCAACACTTGCTACGCGGGCGTGCCCGTGAAGGCCAACCGGTCAGCACACGGCATCGCCGCGGCGTGCACGTTGCGCGGCTGGCTGGGCATGTGGAGCCTACAGCATTCGCAGACCCGCGCCGAACCCCATCTGGCCCGCATCGCCTGCCCCGCTCTGGTGATCAACGCCGAGCAGGACACCGGCGTGTATCCATCTGACGCGCAACGCATTCACGACGCTTTGGCGAGCACGGACAAGTCGATGGCCTCCATAGACACCGACCACTACTTCACCACCCCTGGCGCGCGCAGCGAGCAGGCCGACCTGATCACGCGGTGGATCGCCAAGCGGTGGCGCTGACTACAGCGCGAGGACTACCTTGCCCCTGACCCGGATTCTCCGTCGTGATGGCGGGGCATGCGTATGCGCTGCTGGACAGCTTCGTCCAC
>JAOPVF010000451.1 GCA_025963195.1 Mycobacterium sp.
TGTTCGTCCTGCTGCTGCTGACCGCATGGTGGACGCTTCCGCCGCAACTGGTCGCTGCCAACATCGGCCATCCCGTTGGCCTCTCGACCTTGTTGATGATGGCCTGGCTGGCGGCGGCGGTCGCAACCTTGGGTGGCGCCCTGGGATCGGGGTGGGAGGATGACGAGGCCGTGAAGGCGGCGGCGTATGGGGTCCGGCTACGCCGGCGATTCGACAAATCGAACTGATGCACCGCGTGACACGACGCGAGAGACTATCGGCTGCACCGCAGTTCGGGCGGCTTCAGTGTCCCCGGCCCGAAACGATGTCGGCCATCGTCGCGATCGGCGACGTACTGCGCCTGCCGCGCGACTCCGCCCGGTCGGCGGCGTAGTAGGCCGCGTACATCGCTTGGACGGCGAGGTACCGCAGGGGTTCCGGCTCCCACTTGCGCACCCGGTGGTTGACCCACGGTAGTTCGGTGAGCGACGACGGGGATTTCAGTATGAGGTCGCGCAGGGTGCGGCCGGCGAGATTGGTCGACGTGACGCCGGTCCCCACGTACCCGCCCGCCCAACCCAGGCCGGTCGCGGGATCGAGCCCGACCGTAGCCGACCAATCACGGGGAACGCCAAGCACTCCCGACCAGACGTGCTCCACCGATGCTGACGCGGTCGAGGGAAAGAACCGGGTCAGGATGGCGCGCAAGAGCCCGACGGTCTTCGGGTCGGTCGCGCCGTCGACGTCAGTGCCCGAGCCATATCGGTACGGAGCACCTCTGCCGCCGATGGCGATGCGGTCGTCGGCTGTGCGCTGGGCGTACATGTAGGCGTGGGCCTGGTCGCCAAGCGTCTCGTAGCCGCTCCACCCGATCTCTGCCCAGGTCTCGGCTGGCAGCGGCTCGGTCACGATGAGCGACGAGTTCATCGGCAGCCACGTCCGCCTGAGGCCGTCGATTCGGGCGGTGAAACCCTCTGTCGCTCTGACGATCGTGTCAGCCGTGACGGTGCCGAACGTCGTCACCGCCTGGTGCGGCCGGATCTCGTCGACCCGTGTTCCTTCGAAGATCTCGACTCCCAGCGATTCAACGACCCTGGCGAGCCCCGCGGCGAGTTTGGCCGGATGCAGCCGTGCGCAGTGCGGGTGCCACATCGCTCCCGTCGTACCGTGCACGTTGATGCGTGCCGTCGCCTCTGCCGCGCTCAGGACTTCGACGTCGGTCATCGACCACGTTTGGGCCTCGGCGGCGGCGTTGAGCAGCCGCGCTTGCTGGGCGGCGTTCGTGGCGACCGTGAACTCGCCGCCCTTGATCAGGTCGCAGTCGATGTTCTCGGCGCGGGTGGTCCGGATGACCTCATCGACGGACTCGTTCATCGCAGTCTGCAAGCGTCCCACCGACTCTCGTCCGTGCGACTTCAGGTAGGACCTGCGACCGCCAGTGATGTCGTTGGTGAGCCACCCCCCGTTGCGGCCCGACGCACCGAAGCCCGCGAAGCGTTGCTCCAGCACGACGACCCGTAGTTGGGGTGCCGCCTTCTTGAGGTAGTAGGCCGTCCAGAGGCCGGTGTAGCCGGCACCGATGATGCAGACGTCGGCCTGGGTGGAACCCGGAAGTGCAGGCCGGGCGGGCTCTCGCCCAATGCTGTTCCACCAGAAGGAGACGTCGCCGTTGACCAGTGCCATGCTCATCGCCCCACCATCGCGCTTGTCAGGCCTGCGGCCCCGCCGCCCGCCCCCGAGGGATCCCGGCGCAATATCAGGGCCGCGACGCCGAGCACGATCAGTGTGAGCACCAACATCAGCGTGGACATCGCAGCGATCTCCGGCCTCAGCGATGCCTTCAGCGACGCGAAGATGTACACCGGCCACGGTGTCGAGCCGGCGACCGAGACGAACGACGAGACGACCGTGTTGTCGAGGCTGAGGGTGAACGCGAGTAGTGCACCCGAGATGACGGCCGGACGAATGAGCGGCAGCGTGATGTCGGTGAACCGCCGCAGCGGCGGCGCGTACAGGTCGGCGGCGGCTTCTTCGAGGGTCTCGTTCATCCCGGTCATGCGGGCACGCACGATGAAAGTGACGACGGCGCTTGCGAACAGGGAATTGGCGATGATGAGGCGCACCTGACCGATGTTGAAGGCGGCGAGCCCGTTGTCGACGCCGAGGGTGACGAACCAGGGGAGTAGCGAGATTGCGCTGACGATCTCCGGAGTCACCATCACGAGGCCCAGCAGGATCAGAAGCCCAGGCGCCCACCAGCCGGGACGTCGGGTCAGTGCGATCCCGGCGAAGGTGCCGAGCAGTGTGGCCACCACGGCGGTTCCGGTGGCCGTGATCAACGAAACGATGATCGAGTTGGTGATCGCCGGGTTGTTCAGGGCAGCGACGTAGGCCTCCATGCCGACCCCGTCGAACTGCTGCAGGGTGCGCCCAGAGTTGAACGAGAACACCACGATGACGACGATCGGGAAGAACAGGAACGCCAAACCGAGTACGCCCCAGACGGTCAGGAACGTGTCGGCGGGACGGATCCTGCGCCGACGAGAGGCACCCGTCACCGCAACGGTCATGAGGGCTCCTTGGATGGGAGTTTCAGCGATGTCATGGCGCTGATGATGCGACCGGATACTTTGAGAACGCCGCCGACCACGGCGCTGGTGCCGAATATGGCCACCATGAGCAACACGGCCATCGCCGCGCCGAGCGCCCAGTTTTGTGCGCTCTGGAACTGGGCGGCGACCATCTGACCGACCATGCTGCCGCTGGCCCCACCGAGAACCGTGGGGGTGATGTAGTCGCCCATCAGCGGGACGAAGACCAGCAGCATTCCGGCGGTCACCCCCGGTGCGGCGAGCGGAACCGTGATGCGCCAGAGCGTGTCCCACGCCGTTCCGCCCAGATCGCGGCTGGCCTCGAGCAGCTTCGGGTCCAGACGTTCCAGCGCAACGTACAGGGGAAGGATCATCAGCGGCAGATAGTTGTAGACCACGCCGAGCTGAACCGCAGCCGAGGTGTAGAGCACGTGCAGCGGCCCGTCGGTCAGGTTGGCCCACTGGAGCATCTTCGATACGAAACCCGTTGGACTCAAAGAGATCTGCCAACCGATGGTGCGAACGAGGAAGTTGGTCCAATACGGGATGAGCACCAGGCCAAGCACGACACCGCGCCACTTCGGGGCCAGTTTGACAGCCATCCAGTACGCCATCGGGAATGCGATCACCAGGCACAGGACGGTCCCCGTCACCGCGATCTTCAGCGTGCGAATGAAGATCGCGAAGAATGCGGGTGAGGCAGCCTCGCCGTATCGGTCCAGCGAGAGGATGTCGTTGGCGTGGGTTTCGTAGATGCCCGGTTTGTAGCCGAAGCTGTACCAGACCACAAGGCCGAACGGCAGGATGAAGAACAGCAATATCCACACGCCGATCGGCAAGGCGCCGAGTCCGCCTGGCAGCCGTAGCCGTCGACGCGAGGGCTGCGTCTCCGCCGCAGTCGGCGCCTGCCCCGAGCGTTCCTCTACGACGGTCACTTGCCCGCCGCGGCCTTTAGCTCGTCGTAGATGCCGATGATCGTGCCCTCAGCCGAGGTCATTTGGCTGTAGACCAACTTCTTCATGATGGCGTCGCTGATGAAGACCAAGTCAGGCCGTTTGATGTCGGCCTTCTTGGCCGCATCCTCGATTCCCTCGATCCCGGTGTTGTAGCCGATGTAGAGGAGCTCCTTGAGGGAGACGACCGGGTCGAGCACGTAGTTGATGAACTCGTACGCATCGTTTTCGTGTGGTGCACCCTTGACGATGGCCCAGTTGTCCTGCCAGAGGTTTGCCCCCTCCGACGGCCAGACCCACTTGTACCTATCGGGCTCGGCGTTCGCGAGTATGCCAAGGCGGGCGTCTCCGTTCCAGCAGTGGATCAGGGCGCGGGCCGAGGACGAGATGGAGGCATTGGTAGACGACTCGAACGCCTGCACGTGCGGAGCGATCTTGTCGATGATGAACGAGCGGTAGGCCGCGATGTGGGCGGGATCGGTTGTGTTCTCATCGATTCCATTGGCATAGAAGTAGGTGTATGACACCTCGCTCTGGTCTTCGAGGAGCGAGAAGCTTCCCGACGCCTCCTTCTGCGCGGCGTCGAGGAAGTCGACCCATGATTTCATGTCGCGCTTGATGACGGTGGTGTCGTAGACGTAACCCGTCGAGCCCCAGTCCTTGCAGACGCTGTACTTGTTGCCGGGGTCGAACGGCGTGTCGACGACTTTGGCAGTGAGGTTCTTCATGTTTGGCAGCCTGGAGTGGTCGAGCTCGGTGAGCAGCCCGGCGGTCGCCATCTGTTGAATGTTCGAATGGGTCGGCACGCAGATGTCATAGCCCGTGGTGCCCTTCGCCGCACTCAGTTTGGCGATCATCTCGGGGTTGGAGCCGTACGAGTCGAGCGTGATCTTGGGGCCCTTGGCCGAGGTGAAGTCCGTCAATACGGCGGGGTCGTCGTACTCGCCCCAGGTGTAGACGTTCAAGCCGCCGGACGACGAGCCGCCGCCGCCGCCCGGCGAACTGGAGCATGCAGCGAGAAACGCCGTGAGCCCCAGTGCCGCGGTCCCACCGAGGAACGTTCGTCGGCTGAGCGAGCTCTTCAACACTTCTGGTACGAGAACGCGAATGGGTTGGTGCTGATTCATGAGGTGCCTTCCTGGTCGGGGTCGGGGAGCTGTGGGGCGAGCGAAGCGACGGGATAAGAGTTGGCAGGGCAGCGAGCGGCTACGACGTGAAGATCCGAACGGCGTCGGCCGACCATGAACACGTCACGGGCGAACCGAGTTCCGTTGGTGGGTTGGCTGCGCGGGGGAGACGGGCCAAGATCTGATCGTCGCTCGGCGTGTGAACGACCAACTGCAGGCTGTGTCCGAGTTCTGAGACCCCAAGCAGAGTGCCGGTGACGGAGTTGACCGTGGCGTCCGACGTAGGACCAGGGACCCGGGGCGGTGTCGCACCGCTGACCGTCACCGACTCCGGCCTGATCGCCGCGGTGACGCCAGCTCCACTCGAGGCCGGCACGCCGCCCTTGGTCGGGCGTGACGAATACAGCGAGAGGCCGGCGGTCTGCACGCGCACCCCCGCGCTGTCGAAGGACGAGATCGTGCCAACGAAGGAGTTCTGCCGGCCGATGAACCCAGCCACGAAGGCGGACTCCGGTGCATCGTAAACGCTTGAAGCCGTGCCGATCTGCTCGATCCGGCCGTCCTTCATCACCGCGACCCGATCGCTCATCGACAGAGCTTCCTCCTGGTCGTGTGTGACGAAGATGAACGTCGTGCCGAGTTCCTGCTGCAGCAGCTTCAGCTCGACCTGCATCTCCTCCCGCAATTTGCGATCCAGGGCGCTCATCGGTTCATCGAGCAGCAGAACGGCTGGCCGATTCACCAAAGCTCTTGCCAGAGCGACGCGTTGCTGCTGGCCACCCGAGAGCTGCGCCGGCTTGCGGGTGGCGAAAGCGGTCATCCTCACCATGTCGAGGGCGCGGCTCACCCGGTCGCCGATCTCGGCCTTCGGTACGCCCGACAGGCGCAGCCCGTAGGCGACGTTGTCTGCGACCTTCATGTGCGGGAACAGCGCGTAGGCCTGGAACACGGTGTTCACCGGACGTTTGTGCGGCGGCAGGCCCTCGACGTTCCTGCCGGAAATCTGAATGGACCCGTCGTCGGGGAACTCGAATCCACCGATCAACCGAAGCGTCGTCGTCTTGCCGCATCCGCTGGGCCCCAGCAGGCTGAGAAACTCGCCGGCCTGCACGGTGAGACTGATGTCGTCCACGGCAACTGCGGACCCGTAGTTCTTGGTGAGCGAGCGCAGTTCAACCGAGCCGGCGGCGGACGTCAGCGGCGCGGCGGCTCCTGTCGTCAGGTCCATGATGCTCATGCCGAGACCAGGGCCGAGCTGGCGTCGTACACTATCTCGCCGCCGATGATCGTGTAAACGACGGTGGCTGAACCGATCTCGGCGACCGGTGCGGCGAAGATGTCGCGGTCGAGAATCACGATGTCCCCGGCCTTGCCGACTTCGATGCTGCCCGAGCGCTGCTCGTCGTGGTTGAGGTAGGCCGTGCCGATGCTGTGGGCGATCAGCGCGTCGGCGAGGGAGAGCGCCTGCTCGCCGAGGAAGGGCGCAGCGGCCAGACCGGTCGCTCCCACGTGGGCCCGGTTGACGGTGGTGTGGATGATCTCCAGCGGATTCGCCGTGCTCACCGGCCAGTCGCTTCCCGAGGCCAAGGGTGCCCCGGCTCTCTGCAGTGAGCCGAACGGGTACTGCCACGCGGCTCGGCGGGTGCCGAGGAATGGGATCGTCAGCAGATCCATCTGGTCCTCGTGCCTCGCCCAGAGCGGCTGCATGTTCGCCACCACCTTGAGTTCGGCGAACCGGGGAATGTCATCGGGGTGCACCACCTGAATGTGTGCCAAGGTGTGACGGAGGTCGGTGTCTCCGTTGGCCGTTCGCGCGGCTTCGACCGCGTCGAGCGACTCGCGTACGGCCCGATCGCCAAGGGCGTGGAAGTGCAGCTGGAAGCCGAGGGCGTCGAGCTGAACTGCGATCTCCTTGAGCGTGGTCGGGTCGACGAAGCTCTTGCCCATGTTTTCACCGGGGCAGCCGCACGAATCGAGATACGGCTCGAGCATCCCTGCCGTGAAGTTCTCGGCGACACCGTCCTGCATGATCTTGACCGTGGTGGCCGCGAACCCGGCGGCCAGCGCGCGCTCACGCTTCTCGACGAGTTCGGGAATCTGCTCGAGTCCACGGTTGCGGTCCCACCACAGCGCGCCGACGACGTGCGCCTTCAGCACGCCAGATGTGATGCCGCGCAGGTACGAATCGAGCGGGTCGGGGGTGTCGTTGGTGGCGCCGACGATTGCGTCCTGCCAGCCGGTGACGCCCCACGCGAACAGTTGGTTCTGAGCGATTTTCAGCGCTTCGTCCATGTCGTCCTGGCTCGGCTGGGGCATGTGCTGCGCGACGAGGCCCATGGCCCCTTCCTGCAGCGTCCCGATCGCGTGGCCGTCGGCGTCGCGTTCGATGCGACCGTCGAACGGGTCGGGCGTCGCGTCGTCGATGCCGGCGATCTCGAGCGCTTTCGTGTTGACCCATGCGCCGTGACCGTCGCGGTTGGGAAAGAATGCCGGCCGGTCGGGAACGATCGCGTCGAGTGCCGCCGCGGTGGGCAGCCCGCCAGGGAATGCATCCATCGCCCAGCCTCCGCCGCTGATCCACTCCAACTCGGGATGGGCTGCGGCGTACTCGGCGATGCGAGTCAGGTAGCCGTCGGCGGTGTCGTAGGGAGACAGGTCGCAGGCGATCATGTCGAGGCCGGCGTGATACGGGTGGATGTGACTGTCTTGAAAGCCTGGCGAGACGAGGCCGCCGGCCGCGTCGATCTCGACGGCATCGGTGGTGGTGAGCGCGTCCGCTCCGATCGCGGTGATGATGCCGTCTTCGATGAGAACGGCCTCTTCAACGATTCCGGCGGGGGTGAAGACGTGGCCTCCGGTGATCAGCAGGCGGTCGCGAATGGCCATGGTGTCATTCCTTAATCTGGTGTGCGGATGGCGAACTCAGCGGATTCGTGTCGATCGGCGGGGTGAAGTGCGACGTGATCCACATGACTTGGGCTTGCGTTGCCCCGATGTTGACTGCCCGGTGGGGAACTGACGAGAGATACTCGACACTGTCTCGAGGTCCGAGAATGAGCGTCTCGGAGGCGATCGACAACTCGATGTGGCCAACGAGCACGTAGAAGAGCTCCTGGGCGTTGTCGTGGGCGTACGCCTCCGGTCCGGTCGAGCCGCCGACCTCGAACGTGCCCTCATACACTTCGAGTTGCTGGATGGGTGGCCGGGAGAGCAGCAGCTTCTGCAGTCCACCATCGGTGGTTAAGACGGGTCTCTCGTGGGCCCGCAACACGGGCCGCGCCACGGGTGCCTCGTCGGAGAGCAGGTCGGCGACCGAGATGCCGACGGCCGCGGAGATGCGCTTGAGCACTCCCACGGAAACTCCGCACTTGCCGTTCTCCAGCTGGCTGATGAACCCTGCGCTCACCCCCGCCCGAGCCGCGACATCCCGCGTGGACAGACGGGCGCGTTCGCGGGCCTGCCGGAGCCGAGTTCCGAGCATGGCCCTGGCCGCTGCATCGACATTGGTCACGGCCGTCGTGGATTCAGAAAACACGTGCCTCATTTCGCTAAGACCGACTTAACGGATCGCTTACTGTGGAACGTATGACGAGAAGCGTCGAGGCGCAAGAGGGGACGCTCAGGCGCGAGAACTCTTAACACGCCCGCAATGCGGACCTCGATCGGTACTGGTCAGAGGCCATCTTGATGGTGGCCTGGTGCCTCGATCCGTCCGTCGATGACGGAGAATCTCAGGGTGTCCGGAGCCCAGATAGTCGACGCAGTCCGCCGCGAACTGGCCGTCGCCGGTGATCCGCGCCGCGCTCCCGCGATGCAGGAGTACATGAAGTCGGACATCCCGTACTACGGCGTCCGCCTTCCCGACGTTCGTCGGATCTGTCGGCCGATCTTCGCCGCGCACCCGATCCCGTCGGAAGCTGCCTTCGACGACACGGTCGAGCAGCTGTTCGCCGGCGCAACACACCGTGAAGAGCGTTATGCCGCAGTCGAACTCGCTAAACAGTCGCGCTACCGTGCGTACCAGACGCCCGACAGAATTCCGCTGTATCGCCGATTGGTCATCGCCGGTGGGTGGTGGGACACCGTCGATGACATCGCCGCCAACTTGATCGGGCGGATCTTGGTGGCTCATCCCGCCGAAGTTCGGCCGATCGTGCTCGGCTGGGCGACTAATCGGAATCCATGGCTCCGCCGAACCGCGATCATCGCGCAATTGGGGTCGAAACGACGCACGGATCTGGCACTGCTCAGCGAGGCGATCGACGCGAACATCGATGACACCGACTTCTTCATTCGCAAGGCCATCGGGTGGGCGCTGCGGCAGTACGCGCGCACCGACCCGGCGTGGGTTCAGTCGTTCGTCGATGCGCGGAAAGACCAACTCAGCGGGCTCTCGAAGAGGGAGGCACTAAAGCACCTCTGAGTCACTGAAACACTGTGGCAGTGGTCGTCGATAACTTCAGGCATGACCCCAATCCGTGTTGCCGGCTCGCTCGCCGTCGCGCTGGCTGCACCATGGTCGTGGGTTGCATGGTTGTGGATGCCAACCGCCAACGCCGAAGCCTTCGCGGAGCTCGATCGAGTCCCGGTGGTGGCGTCCCCGACATGTGGTGGCACCGTCAGCGCCGAAGCGCAGGTGACGCCGGTACAGGTCGACGAGCGCGTCGTCAACGGTGTCCGCGTCGCGATTCACTACGACGCCGGCATCTACGACGGTTCGTGCGCGCTCACCGTGACCGCCGATTGGTCGAATCTCGATACCGGTGCCTCTGGAAGCGTTGACATCACCGCGGTGTCGACGATTGACGGGCACTACGGGTTCATCGGCTACGCCAACACCACGTTCGCAACGGGTGGCGGCACGGTGGTCGTCACGCTCAGTTCGCAACCGGGCGCCGAACTGCGGATCACGGCGTGAGCACCGCGCTCTAGCGGATCGCCTGTGCTCGAGGATATTGCATGCCCGAGACGAACGCCCCCTCGTAGCCCCCGTCTGGTTAGTCGTCGAGAGCGCTGACCTCGTCCTCAACACCGCCAAAGCCTCTGCCAAAGGCCAAGCGCTGATGCGGGATCCACGTGCGGTGTTGTGCGTCGACGACCCTCATCCGCCGTACGGCTTCATCCAAGTCCAGGGCGTCGCCACCCTTTCCGAAGACTCCGACGAACTCCTCGACATCGCCACGCGCACCGGCGTTTCCGGCGAACTCGTCGTTCGGATACGGCCCACCAAGGTCATCGTCGCACTCGACGTCGCCGAGTAACCCGGGCCAATCACGTGCAGCCGCAGCCGTTTCCGATCCGTAGTGATTGGTCCAAGGGCGCCGGGCGGCTTCGGATGCGCAGAGCACGTCACCGCGCCACGTCAATCCCCTCGCGGACGAGGATCTCGCGGATCGCGCCGATCTCGTGATCCACCAGCGGGAGCAGGGGGTCGGCGCACCGAGGTGATGCGATCACCCCGCGTAGGTACTGCGCGGCCTTGAAGGCCCCCAATGCTGCCGCGGTGAAACCGATCCGGGACCGGTCGGCGACGTCGATGATCGTGAACAGCCGCAGCAGTCTCACCTGCTCGGCGTT
>JAOPVF010000071.1 GCA_025963195.1 Mycobacterium sp.
GGGCCGGGTCGGCGATCAACTCGAAGATCACCTCTGCCGGGGCCGCGACGTCCCGGCTCACTCTGACGATCCTGCTCTCCTCGGACATGCCCACATTCAACCCGACCCATTGACACTCCCATGATGACATGTCACAGTAGGACTATTTAACTAGGCAACGTCAGATCGGAGTCCGACATGACCACCATCGCTCATCCGTCGACGGTCATCCGCGCTGGCGACCGCGATCGGGAGAAGACCGCGAACCTCCTGGCCAGGCGCTCTCGCAGGGCTACCTCGACATGTCCGAGTACGAACGCCGGGTACAGAGCACCTTCGCCACCCACACCACCGCTGAACTGCGCCAACTCGTCGCCGATTTGCCACTGGAGTACCTGCGGCGCGTCGACCCGCACAGGCGCGCCGCCCGCCAGCGGGCCGCCCGGATGTCGGTTCGGCTGCACCTCGCCGGGTATCTGACGATGATCGTCGTCGTGCTGACCGTGTGGCTGGCGGTCGCCCTGTCGGCCGGCGCCTGGTACTTCTGGCCGATCTGGCCGATCCTCGGCGCCGGCATCGGGCTGCTCGGTCACGCGATCCCGATCAAGCTCGCGATGCGGGGTTAGAGATCAAGGTCCACTGATCGACGGCGGCGCGGATGGTCGCCTCGTCGGGCACCGCGTCCGACGCCCACGCGACGTACCCGTCGGGACGAATCAGGATCGCCGCGGGCAGGCTCGGGTCGCCGTGCACCCCGCACGCCACACCCGGCAGCTCGACGTCGACGGTGGTCCGCGTCAGCAGCACGAAGCGACCCGTGCGCAGCAGCTCGAAGAGGCGCTGCGCGCCGCAGTCGACGTCGGGCATCCGCCGTCCGACGAGCCCGTGCGCCCCCCTCGGCCGCGAGTAGCGGATCCCGATGCCGGTGAGCAGGCCACCCATGACCCGACGCCCGATCGGAAGTCCCAGGATGGCGGTCACGGCGACCCGGCGGAGGAGCCTGCGAAGGGCGCTGGTTCCGAGTACCAGGGTGTTGAACGCGTCGGTCAATCGCAGCACCGTCGCGCCGACGGGGTGCCGCTCGGCCTGATAGGTCTCGAGCAGACCCGCAGGAGCGGTCCCGTGCACGGCCTCGGCGAGCTTCCAACCGAGATTCATCGCATCACCGATGCCGGTGTTCATGCCCTGGCCACCGAGCGGCGAATGCACGTGGGCGGCGTCGCCCGCGAGGAACACCCGTCCGACCTGATATCGGCGTGCCTGCTTGCGCTCACTGAGAAACCTTGAGCTCCAACGCATCTCCTTGACCCCGAGGTCCGAACCGGCGATGCGGATCATCGCGTCCTTCATCTCGGTCTCGGTGACGGGCTCGTCCAGCGGCGCCTGCTCACGCAGTCGGTCCCACACGATGAGGCGGAACCATCCGTCACCGAACGGAACCACCAACACGACACCCTCGACGCTGTTCCTGGCGAACAGCCCTTCCTCTGGCGGGTTCGGGATCTTGACGTCTGCGAGCAGGATGTGCGTCTCGTACTGCTTGCCGACGAAGTCGACGCCCACCAGTCGGCGGACCGCGCTGTGCGCGCCATCGCATCCCACGACGTACTTGGTGCTCAGCGACGTGCCGTCGCCGAGGTCGACGGTGACGCCGTTGGCATCCTGGTTCAGGCCAACGACCTCCGCACCGCGCACGACGTGGACGCCGAGTTCCTTGGCACGTGCTTCGAGCACGCGCTCGGTCCAGCTCTGCGGCGCGATCAGCAACATGGGGTATCTGCTGTCCAGCTTCCGCAGGTCCAGTACCGCGCCGGGAGCCGGCGCAACCTCGTGGATCTGGACCCCGTGCGGCAACAGCTCATCGGCCATCCCGCGGGAATCCAGCAGTTCAAGCGTCCGGGCGTGCACCGCGAACGCCCTGGTCATGTTCGGCGTATCGGCACGGCGCTCCACCAATCCCACCCGGATGCCACGCATCGCGAGCTCGCACGCCAGCGTCAAGCCCGTCGGGCCCGCGCCCACCACGATCACGTCGTCGTCAGTCATGGCTGTCGTCTCCTCTGTCTCATCGTCGATGCCTCCAGAATCGCGCTGGGCCCGATCGGTCGAATCAGTGAAATCACCAGTCCTACGATTTGGGCGTGCTCCATGGCCGCGGACCGGAATGCGCTCGGATCGACGAGCTGATCGGGTCGGCACGGGACGGAGAGAGTGGTTCTCTGGTGCTTCGCGGCGAAGCCGGCATCGGCAAGTCGGCGCTGCTCGCCCACGCTGCCGACCTCGCCACCGGGATGCGGGTGCTGCGCAGCACCGGGGTCGAAACCGAGTCCGAGCTGCCGTTCGCGGGACTTCACCGGCTACTGCTCCCGGTGCGCCACCTGGTCAACCTGCTTCCGCCGCCACAGCGATCCGCATTGAAGAGTGCGTTCGGCGATGGGCCAGGCGTCTCGGGTGATCGCTGGCTGTTGTCGCTGGCAGTGCTGAACCTGCTCGCCGAAGTCGCTGACGAGTGTCCGGTGCTGTGCATCGTCGACGACGCCCAATGGCTGGACAGCGCCAGCGCCGACGCCATGACCTTCGTCGCGCGCCGCATCCAGGCCGAAGGCATCGCGCTGCTGTTCGCCGCCCGTGACGATCCACTCCGGCCGTTCGCCGCACCGGGCCTCCCCCAACTGCACCTCACCGGCCTCGACGAGGCCTCGGCCGACGCATTGCTCTCGGAACGAGCTCACGTGCCCATCGCCACCGCGGTCCGAGACCGGGTGCTATCCGGGACGCTCGGCAATCCACTCGCGCTCGCGGAACTGGCCGAGTCGTTGAACGCGGCCCAGTGGGCGGGAACGTCCCCGCTTCCCGATCGCCTGCCCGTCGGCGCGGAGGTCGAACACCTCTTCGGCGACCGGGTGCGTCGCCAGCCCGCCGATACCCAGACCTTCTTGCTGGTCGCGGCGGCCAGCGACTCCGACGACGTCGACCTGGTGTTCCGCGCCGCTGGTTCATTGGGCGTCGACGCAGGCGCGCTCGACGCGGCCGAGACGGCAGGCCTGGTGAGCGTCGATGCCGGTGCACTGACGTTCCGGCATCCTCTGGTGCGGTCGGCGGTCTATCGCGGCGCGACGTCCCAGGCGCGCCGGGCCGTCGAGCTCGCACTGGCCGAAGCACTCGACGCCGTGAAGGACCGCGACCGACGCGCCTGGCATCGGGCCAACGCCGCGATCGGACCCGACGACACGATCGCCACCGAGCTGGCCCACGTCGGCGAGCGAGCCGGCGACCGTGGCGGACACGTTGCGGCGGCGTCGGCCTACGGACGCGCCGCCGAGTTGACCACCGACGACGACAAGCGGGCCGTCCTGCGTACCGACGCCGCATGGGCAGCCTGGTTGGCGGGCCAGCCCGACAGGGCCCGCGATCTCCTCGACGAGGCCGCCCCCGCCGGCGCCGACGTACCGCTACGCGGACGCATCGCTCATCTGCGGGGAACCATCGAAGCCGCCTGCGGCGCACCAGTGGCCGCCTACGCGACGCTGGTCGCCGGCGCAGAACTGATCTCCAGAGCCGACCCCGAACTGGCCGGGCTGATGGTCGCCGAAGCAGGCCAAATCGCTTGGGGCACGGGAGATCTACCTCGCATCGTGGAAGCTGGGCGGCTGCTCGGCACGTTCCCTGGAACGGCCACCAACCCGGGTGCTCGCGTCGTCGTCGGCCTCGCCACGTTCATGTCGGGCGACGGCGCGAGTGCCGCCAGAGAACTCGCCGCCGCCGCCGACCTCGCCGAGAATTCCGACGCACCGCACATGGTGATGCTCGCCGCCGCGGGTGCGATGTTCGTCGGCAACGACGTCAGGGCCATCGACCTGTTCACCCTCGCGGTGGCTCGGGTGCGCTCGGCGGGCGCGGCCGCCACCCTGCCGATCCTGCTTGCGCCGCTGTCGACGATCGAGATGTTCACCGGCCGCTACGTGGCGGCCACCACGGACGCGACGGAAGGACTCCGACTCGCCACCGAGACCGGTCAGGACAACCCCGCAGCGCACATGCGCAGCGTCCTCGCGTGGCTCGCGGCGGTCCGGGGCCAGTCGGACGATTGCGTCGAGCTGGCCAACGTCGCGCTCGCCCATGCCATCGGTCAACGACTGGGACCGCACGCAGCGATCGCGTCGTGGGCATTGGCCCACAACGACCTGGCGTCGGGCCGGTCGGAGCAGGCCTTCGATCGCCTGCAGGACCTGGCCGCCGCCCCTGCCGGGGAAGGCAACCAGATGATCAGCCTGTTCGCGGCGGCCGACCTGGTGGACGCGGCCACCCGCACCGATCACGGGGATGCCGCGCAGAACGCGGTGGCCCGGCTGCAAGCCTGGGCCGCCAACACGACCGCGCCGTGGGCGCACGCGTTGGTGGCGCGGTGCCAGGCGCTCCTCGCCGAGGACGACGACGCCGACCGTCTCTTCGCCGAGGCGCTCGAACTCCACACCCGAGGTGGACGCCCGCTGGACACCGCCCGCACGGCGCTGCTCTTCGGTGCTCGGCTGCGCCGTCGACGCCGACGGGCCGATGCGCGCAAGCACCTCCGCATCGCGCTCGAGACGTTCGAACGGCTGGGTGCCAATCCATGGGCGGAGCAGGCGCGGGCCGAGCTTGAGGCCACCGGTGAGACCGCACGCAAACGCGATGTCAGCACGGTCACTCAGCTGACCCCGCAGGAGCTTCAGATCGCACGTCTGGTCGCTGCGGGATCGACCAACAAGACCATCGCCGCGCAGCTGTTCCTCAGCCCGCGCACGGTCGACTACCACCTGCGGAAGGTCTTTTCGAAACTGGGCCTCTCGTCGCGCGTCGAACTCGTCCGACTGTCACTCGACGACGACGCGTTATCCCCGCCCCGTAAACTGGCCTGAGACAACGCCAGCCACACCTCGACGGCTGGCACCCCGACATCGGAGTGCCATGCTCGCCATTCTTCTTGCGCACGCCGCAGCAGCGGTGCTCGCGCCGGTGCTCGTGCACCGTTGGGGACGGCAGGCCTTCTATCCACTGGCGCTGGTGCCGCTCGGCTCGCTGGTCTGGGTCGGCATGAACTGGCCGGGCTCGAACATCGATGGCGACGGGACCATCAACGTCGACTGGGTGCCCGAGCTGTCGATGAACATCACGCTCCGGTTCGACGCGCTGGCCGCCATCATGAGCGTGCTGGTGCTCGGCATCGGCGCGCTGGTGTTGTTCTACTGCGCCGACTACTTCCACCATCATGACGGCCACACCGAGAATCGCCTGCCCAGCTTCGCCTCGGAACTCGTCGCCTTCTCCGGGGCGATGTTCGGACTGGTGGTCAGCGACAACATGCTCGTGCTCTACCTGTTCTGGGAACTGACCACGGTGTTGTCGTTCCTGCTCGTCGGCCACTACGCCGAGCGCGCCACCAGCAGGCGGGCCGCCACCCAGGCGCTGCTGGTCACCACCGCTGGCGGGCTGGCGATGCTGGTCGGCATCGTCATCCTCGGCACGGCGAGCGGCACCTACCTGCTGTCCGAACTGATCGCTGCCCCGCCAACCGGACTGGCTGTTTCGATCGGCGTGGCACTGGTGCTGATCGGCGCATTGAGCAAGTCGGCGATCGTCCCAATGCACTTCTGGCTGCCCGGTGCGATGGCCGCACCCACTCCTGTCAGCGCGTACCTGCACGCGGCCGCGATGGTGAAGGCGGGCGTGTACCTGGTGGCCCGGATGACGCCCGGGTTCGCCGAATCACCCGCCTGGCGCCCGATGGTGGTCACGCTCGGCCTGCTGACCATGCTGCTGGCCGGCTGGCGCGCCGTGCGCGAGTACGACCTGAAGCTGATCCTGGCGTTCGGCACCGTCAGCCAACTCGGGCTGATCACCCTGATGGTCGGCGCCGGTGGCGGCGACCTGATGCTGGCCGGGTTGGCGATGCTGTGTGCGCACGCCATGTTCAAGGCCGCCCTGTTCATGGTCGTTGGCATCGTCGACCACGCCACCGGCACCCGCGACATTCGACGGTTGGCATGGCTGGGCGACCAGTACAAGCCGCTTCTCGTCGTCGCCGTCGCCGCGACCGCCAGCATGGCCGCTCTGCCGCCGTTCCTCGGGTTCGTCGCGAAGGAAGCGGACTTCACCACGCTGGCCCACAGCGCCTCGCTCGGGGCCACCGCACCATTCGTGCTTGGCGGCGTGGTGTTCGGCTCGATCTTCACCACGATCTACAGCCTGCGCTTCATCTACGGCGCATTCGCCCGAAAGGGACGGCCGTCGCCGAGCCAGCGGGTCGCCGAAATGTACCGTCCGCCAATCACATTCCTGCTCGCCCCAGCGATCCTGGCCGCCGCCGGTCTGGCGTTCGGCGTGTGGCCGGTTGGCCTCGACCACGTGCTCGACGACTACGCCGACACCGTGGCGGGCGGCGCGAACTACCAGCTGGCGCTATGGCACGGCGTGAACCTGCCGCTGCTGCTGTCGATCCTCGTGCTCGCCGCGGGCACCACGGCGTTCTTCGCGCGCAAGCGGCTACGCCGCGCCAGGATGGACTACGTGCCGCTCGGCAATGCCGACCGCATCTACGACGCGGTGATCCGCGGCGCCGACGTCTTCGCGGTGCGGCTCACCGCTGTGACGCAGCGCGGGTCGATACCGGCCACGCAGACGGTCATCCTGTCGACGCTGGTTCTGGTGCCCGTGGCGATGCTGGTGTTCGGCGCGCGCGACCGACCGGAGCTGCGCCTCTGGGAGTCGCCGCTGCAGGTCGTCATCGGATCGATAATCCTTGCCGCAGCGCTCAGCGCGACCGTGCTGCGCAACCGGTTGGCCTCGGTGCTGCTGGTCGGCGTCACCGGCTACGGGTGCGGCGTCATCTTCGTGTTCCACGGTGCACCCGATCTGGCACTCACCCAATTCCTGGTCGAGACACTGACATTGGTGATCTTCGTGCTGGTGCTGCGCACGCTGCCCGCCGAGGCGGACGCGACCAGAATGCGGCGAAACCGGATACCGCGCGCACTGCTGGCCGTCGCGGTCGGCGCCAGCGTCACGACGCTCGCCGCGTTCGCGATGGCCGCCCGCACCACGACGCCCATCGCCGAACTGCTCCCCGATGCGGCCTACTACCGCGGGCACGGCTCGAACACGGTCAACGTGCTGCTGGTCGACATCCGCGCGTGGGACACCATGGGCGAGATCTCGGTGCTCCTGGTCGCGGCGACCGGGGTGGCCTCGATGGTGTTCCGGCACAGGCGGTTTGGCTCGGCACCGCGCGTCGCCGACGCAGGACAGCCCGACATCGGCCGGATTCCCGCGCTGCCGACGAGCCCGGCCGTCGGCGACATCACCTGGCTGCGCGGCAGCGAGCTTCGCGATCCGCGCTACCGGTCGTTGGTTCTCGAGGTCGCCACCCGGCTCATCTTCCCGCTCATCATGGTGTTGTCGGCGTACTTCTTCTTCGCGGGCCACAACACTCCCGGCGGCGGCTTCGCAGGCGGCCTGACCGCAGGGCTGGCCCTGGTGCTGCGCTACCTGGCGGGCGGCCGTTACGAGCTCGGCGAGGCGCTGCCGCTCGATGCGGGCAAGGTGCTCGGCGCCGGGCTGATCCTGTCGGCGGGCACGGCCGTGACGTCCCTACTGCTCGGCGCGCCCGTGCTGTCGTCGGCCGTGCTGCAGTTCGATCTTCCGGTGCTCGGGCACGTCAAGCTCGTCACCGCACTGTTCTTCGACCTCGGCGTCTACCTCATCGTGGTCGGTCTGGTCCTCGACGTGCTGCGCAGCCTGGGCGCGCGCGTCGACGTCGAGATGGCTCGACTGTCACCGGGGACCCGATGACTTCAACCACGACACACCTCGTGCCCTTGGTCCTGATCGGCGGCATCATCAGCGCTGGCGTGTACCTGCTCCTTGACCGCAATCTCACCCGAATGCTGTTGGGGCTGTTGCTCGCCGGCAACGGGGTCAATCTGCTGATCCTGATGGTCGGCGGTCCCTCCGGCAATCCGCCGATCCGCGGCAGGACCAGCGACGGCGAGACCATCACCGCCGATCCCCTTGCACAGGGCATGATCCTGACCGCGATCGTCATCTCCATGGGCATCGCCGCGTTCGTGCTGGCCCTGACCTATCGGTCCTACCGCCTGTCGAGGGCCGAGGAGGTCGCCAACGACGCCGAGGACGCCCGAGTCTCCAAGCTGTCGCCCACCGCACTCGAAGAGGACCGGCCCGAAGCCGACCTCCGCCGCGACACCGACGAGCCCGATGAACTCGACGCGCTGCCCGGGCACGAGGGGTCCCGATGAACGGCCAAGTGCTGGCACCGCTTCCGGTGCTGATCCCGACCCTCGCCGCGGCGACGACGTTGTTCGCGGGCCGGCGGCCACGGTTGCAGCGCACCATCGCGGTGCTGGCGCTTGCGGCCGTGGTCGCGGTGTGCGCGGCGCTGCTGTACGTCGCCGACCGCGACGGCACCGTCGCGGTGCAGGTCGGTGGCTGGGGGCCCGGGGCGAGCGGAGCGACGGGGGGTGGTCAGAGCGTGTCGGGGATGGGGCCGCTCGGCATCACCCTCGTGGTGGATCGGCTGTCGGCGATGATGCTTCTGGTCTCGGCGATCGTCCTGCTCGCGGTGGTCTTCTACGCCATAGGGCAGGGCATCCGGGACGGCGACGAACAGCAGCCCGTGTCGATCTTCCTACCCACCTACCTGGTGCTGTCGGCGGGCGTGTGCATGGCATTCCTGGCTGGTGACCTGTTCAACCTGTTCGTCGGATTCGAAGTGCTGCTCGCAGCGAGCTTCGTCCTTCTGACCATCGGCGCGAGCACCGAACGGGTACGCGCGGGCATCGCCTACGTCATGGTGTCGATGGTGTCGTCGCTGATCTTCCTGATCGGCATCGCATTGATCTATGCGGCCACCGGCACGCTGAACATGGCGGAGCTGTCAGTGCGGCTCGACGGCGTTCCTGCGGGCACCCGCACTGCGCTGTTCGCGGTGCTGATCGTCGCGTTCGGCATCAAGGCCGCGGTGTTTCCGCTGTCGGCGTGGCTGCCCGACTCCTACCCCACCGCGCCCGCACCCGTCACCGCGGTGTTCGCCGGCCTGCTGACCAAAGTCGGTGTCTACGCGATCATCCGCGCGCATTCGCTCCTGTTCCCCAGCGGCGGCCTGGACCCGCTGTTGTTGGTCGCCGCGCTGCTGCTCGGCGAGCGCGTGCTGCCGGCCGCGCCCGCGGGCTGGGCCGCCTGCGTGGCCCTGGGGCTGATGCACGTCGCCGGGCAGGGCTCGATCGCCTGGGCCATGGGACGGCTTCCGACCTCGACCGCCTCGGTGGTGGTGCTGGTGCAGCCGGTCGTGGCCGGCTACGCGGGCTGGATCCTGTTCGGCGAGGCGCTCGGTCCGTTGCAGACCGCCGGCGCGGCGGTGGCCCTGAGCGGCGTAGTGCTGGCCCAGTGGGCGTCCCGCGGCCCGCCCGCGAAGGCAGCGGTCAGCCCGGCTTAGACGCCCTGACCCGGCAGGCCCCAGGCCCGCCGCGCGGCCTCGATCCCCGCCAGCTTGGCGTGGAACAGGGACCAGTCGTCGTCGCCGGCGATCAGCGCCCAGAGCGCCTCGATCTCGTCGA
>JAOPVF010000089.1 GCA_025963195.1 Mycobacterium sp.
GTTCGCCGACAAGAAGGCCGACCTGGTGGCGCGGGCACGCACGCAGCGTGAATGGTCGAGCCAAGGTGTCCGCAATGCGATGCGCAAGGCACCCGACAACGACAAGAACCGACGCCGCGCGGCCACCGAGTCCAGCGAGAAGCAGGCGCAGAAGGTACGTCAGATGGAGAGCCGGATCGCCCGCCTCGAGGAAATCGTAGAACCGCGCAAGGAATGGACTCTCGAGTTCACCATCGGCGCCGCAGAGCGGTCGAGCTCGGTCGTTGCGACACTCGACAGTGCCGTTGTGCGCCAAGGCGAATTCGTCCTCGGCCCGGTGTCGTTGCAGGTCGATGCGGGCGAGCGGATCGGCATCACCGGCCCCAACGGGGCAGGAAAGTCGACATTGCTGCGGCTGCTCCTCGGCCGCCAACAACCCGACGAGGGTCGCGCGAGTCTGGGCGCCAACGTCGCCATCGGCGAGATTGACCAGGCCCGAGCCGATTTCACCGGCGCTGGGCGACTCGTCGATCGCTTCGAACAGCGTGTGCCGTCGTGGCCGACCGCCGACGTACGCACCCTGCTGGCGAAGTTCGGGTTGCGCGCCGACCACGTGGAACGCCCGGTCGACGACCTCTCACCCGGTGAGCGAACCCGTGCAGGCCTTGCGCTGTTGCAGGCGCGAGGCACCAACGTGCTGGTACTCGACGAGCCGACGAACCATCTCGACCTTCCCGCCATCGAGCAACTCGAGCAGGCACTCGAGACCTTCGACGGTGCGCTGCTGCTGGTCACGCATGACCGCCGGATGCTGCAGAACGTCCGGTTGGATCGTTCGTGGCTGGTCGAGAACGGGCGCGTCGCGGAGCTATAGCCGGCTAGCCCGTACCGCCACGCGCGCTCGCCACCGTCAATGCCCACACCACGCTGTGCATGCCGAGGTCGACCTTGAAACCGTTCTGGCTCAGCGGTTGTGCTCCTGCCATCGCGAGCCGCGCCGCTACCCGGAACGACTCCTCGGTGGGCTGCTCACCGAGCAGGCTGTCTTCGGCCTCGGAGACGCGGCATGGCATCGCGGCGACGCCACCCATGCCGATGGCAGCGGCACGGATCGCGCCGTCGACGATGCGCAGCACTGGACGGCAGGGGCAGCGGCATCGTCCTGCAGCCTGACACCGTCCGCTGGTTCACCGAACGCAGCACGCAGGACGTGGCCGCCCTGAGCACGTCGACCTCCTACGTGCAATACCTCGACCGCACCTCGTGGGGGACGTTCTACCGGGCGCTGCTCGCGGACTTCGGGACAGAGCACTACCACTACGGCGAATATGCCTGCGGCTTCGATCAATTCGACGATCACGCGACGGTGCGCTTCGTGAGCGGCAGAGTGGAATCCGCCCATCTGGTGGTGTTCGCCGACGGTGTGACATCGGTGGTGCGCGAGCGGTTCGACGCCGATGCCGGCCTGCGTTACTCCGGTTACATCGGCTGGCGCGGCACGCTCCCGGTCCGCGACCTCGACGGGAAGACCCGTGAGGTACTGCAGGACGCCATCACCTACGACGTCGTTCCCAACTCGCACATCACCGTGTATCCGATTCCCGGCGAGAACGGACTCGGCCTCGACGACCAGCTGATGAACTACGTTTGGTACCGCAACGTGCCGGCAGGCCCGGAACTCACAGAGATGTGCATCGACAAGCGGGGAATCCCAGGTTCGGTGTCCGTGCATCCGGGTCAGGTTCAGGACCGCTACGTTGCGGAGATGAAGCGGGGGACGCAACCGAACTGCTGGCACCTGCGGTTGCCGAGGTGGTCGCCGCCACGAAGACGCCGTATCTGCAGGTGGTTGCCGATGCCAGGTCTTCGAGGATGGCCTTGGGCCGGGTCGCGCTGATCGGTGACGCCGCCTGCGCGGCGCGACCGCATGCCGCAGCAGGAACGGCGAAGGCGGCGGCCGACGGTTGGGCGCTCGCCGCGGCGCTCGGTGAGTCAGGTGGCGACATCGCGGCCGCCCTGACCAAGTGGGAGCCGGCACAGCTGCACCTCAGCGACTCGCTCCTGCGACGCGTCGTCGCGATGGGCGAGCGGTCACAGGTCACCAACACCTGGACACCCGGAGACCCCGACCTCCGCTTCGGCCTCTACGGGCCAGGCCGCTAAAACCACATTCGAACGAAGGAAAAATCGATGACCGACAACAGCTTCTTGACCGATCTGCCCCTGGCGGGCGAGCTCGTCGCCTCCGACTTCGAGACCTGGCCGGACTGGCTCAAGGCCGAATTCGCGGAACACACGAACGACGGCGAGGTCGGATCGCGTCTGCTGAGCGAGGACTCTCGGGTCCGGGTCTGGGAGATCCGACTAGGTCCCGGTGAACGCTGGCACGCGCACCGCCACGTGTTGGACTACTTCTGGACGGCAATCAACGCCGGGTGCAGCCGCCAACACACCCACGACGGTACCGTGCGCGAGGTGTCCTATCAGGCTGGCGAAACCCGTCACTTCCATTTCGGCCCTAACGAGTACCTGCTGCACGACATCGAGAACATCGGTGCCGGCGAACTGATCTTCACCACCGTGGAGCACCTCGACAGCGCCAATGCCCCACTGCCGATCGCGCCGAGCGCGGCGCTGTGATCACCACTCCTCTGGCAGACGGTGTCATCGACGTTCACGCGCACTGGCTGCCCCGAGACCTGTTCGGCCTCCCCGGCAATGGGCCGCACGGCGCGATGACCGACCGCGACGGTGAGTTGTACCTCGGGGACATTCCGCTATCCATCGCAACGAGTTCGATGAGCGACGTGGCGGCCATTCGAGCCGACATGCAGCGGGCCGATGTCGGCGTCCGCGTGCTCTCCGCGCCGCCGTTCGCGTTTCCCCTCGAGTCCGGCGCCGGTCCCGACTCCTACGTTGCTGCCTTCAACTCCGCGCTTGCGGACGTCGTGGCAGGCGCCGACGGAGCGCTGCTCGGCCTCGGCATCGTCACGCTCTCGGACCCTACTTCGGCGACGGCCCAATTGGAGGTGTTGGCACGGACCGAAGGCATGGCAGGCGTGGCGATCCCACCGTTGGCGGGCGGCCGGTCGTTGGACGGTCCGGCACTGCACCACGTGCTCAGCGAGGCTGCCCGCCTCGACTTGGCGGTATTGGTCCACCCGATGCAGCTACCGCGACCGGAATGGTCCGAGTATTACCTGACGAATCTGATCGGCAATCCCGTCGAATCCGCCACCGCCGTCGGGTCGCTGATCCTCGGCGGCATCAAGGACGCCCTGCCTGGGCTGAGGATCTGTTTCGTGCACGGCGGCGGTTGCGCACCAGGTCTTCTGGGTCGATGGACGCATGGCTGGACGATGCGGTCCGACGTCCGGCGGGCCACCACTCGACCGCCAACCGAGGCGTTCTCCGAGCTCTACTTCGATACCGTCACCCACGAGCCGCATCAACTCGAGCTGCTGTGCGAGTTGGCTGGCACGGACAGAGTCATCTGCGGAAGCGATTATCCATTCGACATGGCGGAGTCGGAGCCGGCCCGCTTTGCCATCGAGAATGGACCGGGCCGGGCCGGACTGATCCGGGCGGCGATGGCCTATCTCGGCCTGCCAGAGAGGGAGTCCTGATGTCCCACTTGTTCACCCCGTTGACACTGCGCGAGGTCACGTTCGCCCACCGGGCGTGGATGTCTCCGATGATGCAGTTCGCCGCGGTATCCGAGGGCGCCGATGAAGGCTCGCCGACGGACTGGCACTTGCAACACTTGGGGTCGCGGGCGGTTGCCGGCGCCGCGCTGGTGATGGTCGAAGCCACTGCCGTCGACCCGATCGGGCGCAGCAGCGTGCACGACCTGGGGCTGTGGAATGACCACCAGGCGATGGCATTTCGACGGATCACCGATTTCGTCACCGCGCAGGGCTCGGTGCCGGGGATCCAGTTGGTGCACGCCGGCCGCAAGGGATCCACGGGCCGACCCTGGGTGGAGCCGGGCGAGAGTTGGGCGACCGTCGGCGCCAGCGCCGTGCCGTTCGGACGTCTGCCAAGCCCCGCCGAGTTGAGCATCGGGGAGATCGGTGCCATTGTCGAGGCGTTCGCCGCCTCAGCCCGACGGGCAGCCGCTGCCGGTTTCAGGGTCCTCGAATTGCACGGCGCGCACGGCTATCTCATCCACCAGTTCCTGTCGCCGCACTCCAACACCCGCACCGACCTCTACGGCGGATCACTGGAGAACCGGCTTCGGTTCGCCCTCGACGTCGTCACCGCCGTG